>NZ_JBOFKN010000052.1:0-1113 GCF_051657365.1 Paraclostridium sp. | reverse complement strand
CTTTACTACCATCTATAACAATTTTCCCAGCCTCTAAAACAATGACTCTGTCTACAATATCTAGCATCGACATTTTATGGGTATTAATCACGATGGTAGGTTTGCCGGGAAGGCTTAATAGCATATCTTTGACCCATTGTTCACTGCGGTTATCCATTGCCGAAGTCGGTTCATCAAGCAATAAAATCTTCGGCTCTCTTACTAATGCTCGTGCTAATGTAACCGCTTGACGCTGGCCCCCAGATAACCATGCGCCACCTTCACCGACGGCTTTATGCAAGCCTTGAGGATCATCTCGCACAAAATTCATAACGCCTGCCCGCTCTGCTGCGCGCAGTAAGCTATCATCATCTAAATCCGGACACCCTAATGCAATGTTGTCCCGAATAGTGCCGTACAGTAATGATTGGTCTTGTAATACCATGCCCATATTGCGGCGTAAAAAAGCTAAAGAAAGTTGCTCCGTGTGAATACCATCGACTAAAACTTGCCCCTTATCGGGTTGATATAATCCAGCTAACAACCGCAGTAATGTTGATTTACCCGCTCCAATACGCCCGATAATTGCGATACGTTCACCGGCACTGATAGATAATGATAATTCATTGATAATAGGCTGCGGCGTCTGAGGATAGGCAAAGCTAACTGTACGTAAGCTCAATGCGCCGTGTAAAACAGAGGGTTGTAAGCGTTGTGACGCTGAGCTCTGCTGCTCTTGAGGAAGCGATAACAGATTTGATAATGTTGTATGCGCTTCACGAGCATTTTCCCATTTTCCAAATAACCCCGCTAATTGCATACCCGGCGCTAACGCTCGCCCTCCCAGCATACTGGCCGCAATAAGCCCGCCCATACTCAGATCACCCGCCGCTATCAGGTATACGCCACCAATAACCGTTAATACTGTGTTGAGTTGCTGAACCAGCATGTTCATTTGGCCTAACTGGTTCATCAGCATTCGAGTACGTACTGATGCACTGCCCAGTGCCGCAGTTGCCTGCTCCCAGCGCCATTGCAACATACTCTCAGCACCACTGAGTTTAATGCTTTCTAGTGCCGCTACAGTTTCGGCAAGTTGCGCCTGCCGTTGTTGATTTTGTTGTGAAGAAGATT
>NZ_JBOFKN010000051.1:0-25817 GCF_051657365.1 Paraclostridium sp. | reverse complement strand
AAATGAACAATATATATATAATTTTAATTATGGGAGCAATTGGAGGTATAATAGGTTATATTACTAATAAGCTAGCTATAAAACTTATATTTAGGCCGATAAAACCTATAAAAATACCGGTTTTAAATATAGAAATAATAGGTCTAATACCAAAACGAAAAAACGAGATAGCTATAAAAATAGGAGAAGTAATTCAAGATGAATTTATATCTATAGATGATATACTTAAAAATCTAATCACAGAAGATGATAAGTCTAAGGCGGTAGAATATATAAAATATAAAGTCAATTTGATAGTAGATGAAAAAGCTACTCTTATACCTAGTTATATAAAATCTATTATAAAAGGTTATATAGATGAAATTATAGAAAAAGAAGTAAGCAACTCTATAGATGAGTTAGGAGAAGAAATAATAGTTAAAGCTCATCAAAGAATAAATATACAACAAATAGTTGAGAGTAAGGTTAATGAGCTAGATTTGATTGAACTAGAAAATATAATATTAAGTATAGCAGATAATGAACTTAAGCATATAGAAATACTAGGTTTAGTATTAGGATTTTTAATAGGTATAGTTCAAGGTGTAATAACTATATTTATATAAAAAATATATTGAAATCTAGTATAATGTTTGATATAATTATAAACAATATAAATAATTAAGCGATGAAAAGGAAAAGTAAAATAGAAACAATTTTCAGAGAGGATATATCAAAGGCTGTAAGTATATCTAAAAATGACTATTTGAAAACTACCTTGGAGCAGAGTTTAGTAGCTTTAATTAGTGAAAGTGCTCGGATGACAACCTTACAGTCGTCAAGAGGGTTATATTTTATATATACCAACTTGGGTGGAACCGCGAATGCAACTCGTCCCATGATTTTCATGGGCCGAGTTTTTTTATTTTATACAAAAAATCAAGGAGGTAAAGGACATGATAAAAGTTACTTTAAAAGACGGTTCTGTAAAGGAGTACGCTAAAAGTACTACTATTATGGATATAGCTAAGTCTATAAGTGAGGGATTAGCTAGAAGTATAGTGGCTGCATCTATTAATGGAGAAGTTGTTGGTTTAGACTTTAAAGTTGATGAAGATTGTGAATTAAACTTATTTAAATTTGATGATGTACAAGGAAAAGATGTATTCAGACATACGTCAGCTCATATGTTAGCTCAAGCTATAAAAAGATTATATCCTGAAGCTAAATTAGCTATAGGGCCAAGTATAGAAAATGGATTCTATTATGATATAGACTTAGAGTATAGATTAACTCCTGAAGATTTAGAAAAAATAGAAGCAGAAATGAAAAAAATAGCTAAGGAAGATTTAGCTATAGAGAGATTTGAATTAACTAGGGAAGAAGCTATAAAGTTAATGGAAGATCAAGGGGAAATATATAAGGTTGAACTTATATCAGAATTACCTGAAGGAGAGATAATATCTTTCTACAAGCAAGGAGATTTTACTGATTTATGTAGAGGACCACATTTACCTACTACTAAAAAAGTTAAATCAATAAAATTACAAAATGTAACAGGTGCTTACTGGCGTGGAGATGAAAAAAATAAGATGTTACAAAGAATATATGGAACATCTTTTGAAAAAAATAAAGATCTAGAAGCATATTTACATTTATTAGAAGAAGCTAAAAAAAGAGACCATAGAAAATTAGGTAGAGAATTAGAATTATTCTTTATACCTGAAGAAGGTCCAGGATTCCCATTATTCTTACCAAAAGGGATGGATTTAAAAAATGAATTATTAAAATTCTGGAGAGAATTACACAGAGAAGATGGATATGTAGAAATAGAAACTCCGATAATATTAAATCAAAAATTATGGGAGACTTCAGGTCACTGGTATCACTATAAAGAGAATATGTATACTGTAGATATAGATGAACAACAATATGCTATAAAGCCAATGAACTGTCCAGGTGGTATGTTATATTACAACTTCAAACAACATTCTTATAAAGATTTCCCTATGAGAGTTGCTGAGTTAGGAAGAGTTCATAGACATGAATTATCAGGAGCTTTAAATGGACTTAAGAGAGTTAGAGCATTTACTCAAGATGATGCGCATATATTTATGTTACCTAGTCAAATAAAAGATGAAATAAAAGGTGTTGTTTCATTGATAGATAAAGTATATTCTGCATTTGGATTTGAATATCACTTAGAATTATCAACTAGACCAGAGGATTCTATGGGAACAGATGAAGAATGGGAATCTGCGGAAAATGGACTAAGAGAGGCATTGGAAGAATTAAATTTACCTTTCGTAATAAACGAAGGAGATGGAGCATTCTATGGACCTAAAATAGATTTCCATTTAAAAGATTGTTTAGGAAGAACTTGGCAATGTGGAACTATACAATTAGATATGCAATTACCACAAAGATTTGATATCAATTATATAGGTGAAGATGGAGAGAAACATAGACCTGTTATGATACACAGAGTTGCATTAGGAAGTATAGAAAGATTTATAGGAATATTAATTGAACATTATGCTGGGAAGTTCCCAACTTGGATAGCTCCAACTCAAGCTAAAATACTACTTGTATCTGATAGATTTAAAGAATATGCTCAAGAAGTTAAAAAAGCATTATTTGATAAAGGTATAAGAGTAGAACTTGATGATAGAGCAGAAAAAATAGGATATAAGATAAGAGAAGCACAACTTCAAAAAGTACCTTATATGTTAGTCGTTGGTGAAAAAGAACTTAATGAGAAAAAAGTATCTGTAAGATCTAGAGATAATGGTGAAATGGGAGCTATGGACGTTGAAGAATTTATAGCTAATGTTTTAAAAGAAGTAGAAGAAAGAACTAACGTTATTCAAGCTTAATATAAATAAAAAAGGTTAGCCAATAGGCTAACTTTTTTTATTTTATAAAATTTAATATTATTATACACATTCTTTTCTTATTATATCTTTAAGCTCTTCGTGAGTTAAAGTTTCCTTATCAAACAAATGTTTAGAAACTAAATGAAGATCATTTAAATTAGAGTTTAAAAGGGTTAAGGTCTCTTCATAGCAAGTATCTATTATACTAGTAGTTTCTTCTTGTATTTTAGGTGATAAGAAATTTTTCTGATTAGCATCTATGGTCATAGATCCCAAGTTGCTCATACCATAATCACATACCATTTGAGTTGCTATGTCTGTAACTTTTTTCAAGTCATCTTTAGCTCCGGTGGATTTATGACCGAATATAATTTCTTCAGCTGCTTTACCGGCAAGTAAGATTTTAATTTTTCCTAAAAGTTCATCTTTAGTATAGATGTATCTATCTTCATCAGGAAGTTGAAGAACATATCCAAGAGCTTGTCCTCTAGGAATTATAGATACTTTTTGTATTGGGTTTATTCCCAATGAGTTACTTATTAATGCGTGGCCTGCTTCGTGATAAGAAACGATACGCTTTTCTTTTTCTATAAGTTTAGCATTTTTAGATTCTAGACCAGCTATAACTCTTTCTATAGCTTTATCAAAATGAATATTATTTATTATTTGGCTACTATCTCTAACAGCAAATATAGCGGCTTCATTAGCTATATTTGCCAAGTGTGCACCGTTGAACCCATGAGTTTTTTTAGCCAATAATTCAAGATTTACAGATTCATCGATAGGTTTATTCTTAGTATGAACTTTTAATATTTCTAGTCTAGTATGATAGTTTGGATCTCCAATGTGGATATGTCTATCAAATCTACCGGGTCTAAGTAATGCATCATCCAATAAATCTAATCTATTTGTTGATCCAACTATAATTACGTTTGAGTCCTTATTAAAACCATCCATTTCTACTAATAGCTGATTTAAAGTTTGATCCTTTTCATTGTTGCTTTCTAAATGTCTTTTTGCTCCTATAGCATCTATTTCATCTATAAAAATTATACTTGGAGCATCTTTTCTGGCTTTCTCAAACAAAGTTCTAACTCTTTTTGCACCTACACCAACGTATTTTTCAACGAATTCAGATCCTGTTACATTATAAAATGATGCATTTGTTTCACCAGCCATAGCCGAAGCTAATAATGTTTTACCTGTACCTGGAGGTCCATAAAATAAAACTCCTTTAGGTATTTTGGCACCCATCTTTTTATACTTATCAGGATTTTTCATGAAGTCAACTATCTCAAAAAGCTCCTCTTTTACTTCTTCTAACCCAGCTACATCATTAAATGTAGTTTTAGGTTTAGTTGAATCTGAATTGTCATTTGAAGTTTCTTTCTCCATTTTCGTTTGATTAAACGCAGGAGCGGGATTATTAATTTTCTTAAAAAAATTATCTAGCATTTTCATAGTCAAACACCTCAGTTATAAAAATTGTTGTTATTACATATATTTGCCGATTTTTCAAATTAATATTATTAAAAATTGTTTTTTGTAAATTTAAATAGTAATTTTATTAAGAGTATAACCATAAATTAAATAAATAATTAATAAATAAGGAAAAAATAATTGACACAGATGAAAAAAAATGATATATTGTATAAAGTAATGAAAAACAAGAAGAAGTCTGCTTCTCACCTTACAACAATATTAGTTAGTAAGGTAAATATAAGTTGCGATTTAGTAAAAGTTTTAATTGTGATAACTTATATGGCGGATGATGAGATCATTCGCCTTTTTTAATATAAAATTGGAGGTGTCCTACTATTAGTAAGGAATTAGCAATCAATGATGAAATAAGAGATAACGAAATAAGAGTTCTTTCAGAAACTGGTGAGCAACTTGGAATAATGTCTGCTAGAGATGCACAATTAATGGCAAACAATAAAAATTTAGACTTAGTAAAAATATCACCTAATGCAAATCCACCAGTATGTAAGTTAATGGATTACGGTAAATATAAATATGAACAAGCTAGAAAAGAAAAAGAATCTAAGAAAAAACAAAAAATTGTAACTGTTAAAGAAGTTAGATTAAGACCTGGTATAGAAGAAAATGATATAAACACAAAAGCGAATAATGCTATAAAGTTTCTTCAAAAAGGCGATAAAGTTAAAGTTGAACTTAGATTTAGAGGTAGAGAACTAGGTCATAAAGACTTAGGAAAAAAAGTAATGATGAAGTTCATAGAACTAGTAAAAGAGTTTGGAGAACCAACAAAAGCCCCTGCATTCGAGGGGAATAACATGGTTGTAATGATAGATCCAAAAAAATAGATATATATTTGAGAGGAGGATATTAATATGCCTAAAATGAAAACTCACAGAGGAGCAGCTAAGAGATTCAAAAAAACTGCTAGTGGAAAATTAAAAAGATCTAAAGCTTTTAGAAGACATATACTAACTAAGAAGGATGCTAAGACTAAAATGCAATTAAGAAAGTCTGGAATGGTTAGTGAAGGAGATGCTAGAAGAATAGCACAATTATTACCATACCTATAAGATCGAAAAAAAATAGATAAAATTAATTTAAAAGAGAAAAACAAAGGAGGTTACGACGATGGCAAGAGTTAAAAAAGCTATGAACGCTCGTAAGAAGCATAAGAAAATATTAAAACTTGCAAAAGGTTTTAGAGGATCAAGAAGTAAATTATACAGACCAGCTAACGAGTTTGTTATGAAAGCATTAAAGCATGCTTATGTTGGTAGAAAATTAAAGAAGAGAGATTTCAGAAAACTTTGGATACAAAGAATAAATGCAGCTACTAGAGCTAACGGAATGTCTTACTCAAGATTTATGAACGGATTAAAATTAGCAGGTGTTGAAGTTAACAGAAAAATGTTATCTGAAATGGCTATAAACGATCCTCAAGGATTTGCTAAATTAGTAGAAGTTGCTAAATCAAAATTAGCTTAATTATAAGAAAAACTCTGAGTTATTACTCAGAGTTTTTTTGTGTTATAATAAAAAAATATTTTTAAAATTACAAATTTAAATTTTACGGTAGATATATTTAAAAACTAAGTATATAATGTATTTTATTATTGTTATCAGTATAATAATAAAAGTAAATATAATTAGCAGTTGAATATTAAGATATACAGGAGGAAATAACGTAGGTGAAAGAATTTATTTCGAATATGAAAAAGCCAATTAATAAATTAAACCCACCTCAAATAATGGTTATTGGATTTGCTACTGTTATATTAATAGGAGCAATATTATTAACATTACCTATTGCTACTAATGATGGCATAAGCACTCCTTTTGTAGATGCATTATTTACGTCTACATCTGCTGTTTGTGTAACAGGGCTAGTAGTAGTAGATACAGCGACTCATTGGAATTTATTTGGTCAAATTGTAATAATTATGTTAATTCAAGTTGGTGGGCTAGGATTTATGACCGTAACTACATTATTTGCACTAATAACTAAAAAAAGAATAAATCTTAAAGAAAGACTTCTTATACAGGAAGCATTAAATCAGATAGATTTATCAGGATTAGTTAAATTAACTAGATATGTATTATTGATGACCTTTATTATAGAAGGTATTGGGGCATTAACTTTATCTACTGTTTTTGTACCCGAATTTGGATTAGTTAAAGGAGCATGGTTTAGTATTTTTCATGCTATATCTGCATTTTGTAATGCAGGATTTGATCTTATGGGAACTGTCAGTGGACCATTTACATCTTTAACTAGATATGTAAATAATATAACAATAAGTATAACAATATCTATATTAATAATACTTGGAGGTATTGGATTCCCTGTAATTTTAGATATTGTTAAAAATAAAAAGTTATCTAAACTAAACATACATTCAAAAGTTGTATTAACGACAACAACAGTATTAATAATAATAGGTATGGTATTTATGTTCTTTATAGAATATTCTAACTCAAAAACTTTAGGAGATCTTTCTTTAAAAGGGAAGCTACTGAGTTCATTATTCCAATCTGTTACACCGAGAACAGCTGGGTTTAATACTATTGATTTAACGGCTATGAGCCAAGCTAGTATGTTTATAATGATTATATTAATGTTTATAGGTGCATCTCCATGTTCTACAGGTGGAGGAATTAAAACAACAACAGTTGCAACTATAATACTTTCTGTAAGAAGCTTTATATTTGAAAAAGAGGATATAGAAGTTTTTGAAAGAAGAGTAGGATTAGGTGCTGTAAGAAAATCCATAGGAATATTTTTCATAGGAATATCAGTAGTTGTTATAGGTATACTGCTTATAAATTTAACTCAAGAATCATTTGATTTAATTGAATCGGCATTTGAAGTAGTATCAGCCTTTGCAACAGTAGGGTCTAGTATAGGCGGAAGTCCTAACTTGAACATATTTGGTAAAATAGTAATTATGATGTATATGTTTATGGGAAGAGTTGGATTTTTAACTATTTTCATAGCTTTAGTATCTAAAAATAATGTAAAAAAACAAGTTATAAGATTCCCTGAAGGAAAAATTATAGTAGGATAAAAGAGTAGGAGAGAATAGATATGAAACAATATATAGTTATAGGTTGTGGAAGATTTGGATCATCAGTTGCAACTACAATGCATTTATTAGGGCACCAAGTAATGGCGATAGATAAAAATGATGATGCTGTTCAAGCTATATCTGAGAAAGTAACACATGCAGCAATCGTTGATGTTACAGATGAACAAGCTTTAAGAGCATTAGGTATGGGAAACTTTGATGTGGCAATAATTGCTATAGGGTCTGATATAAGAGCATCTATAATGGCAACTTTAATAGCTAAAGAAATGGGTGTAGAACAAATTGTATGTAAAGCAAAAGATGAGTTACAAGCTAAAGTTTTATATAAAATAGGTGCAGATAGAGTAGTATTCCCTGAAAGAGATATGGGAGTTAGAGTTGCACATAATTTAGTATCCAACAATATATTAGATCATATAGAATTAGATCCAGATTATTCTATAGTTGAAATTGTTACACCTAAAGAATGGGAAGGAAAAACATTAATAGAGCTAGATTTAAGAGCTAAATATGAAATAACAGTTTTAGCTATAAAGTGTGGTAAAAGTATAAATGTAACTCCATCTCCAGAAGAAGAGATAAACACTGGAAGTATATTAGTTGTAATAGGACAAAATAGTAAAATTAGTACTATAACATCAGACAATGATTTTTCGTTTAGGAGAAAATAAATAATGATAATGACTATAAGTAGTAAAGATAATGAAAAAGTCAAGTTAACTAAATCTCTTTTAAAAAGTAAAAATAGATCAAAAGAATCTAAATTTTTAATTGAAGGTTTTAGAATATTAACTCAAGCAATAGACTGCAAAGCTGATTTAGAATATGTTTTTATAAATGAAAATTTTGAAAATAAAGAAGAGCACGTTGAGTTTTTGAAAGTATTAGAAGATAAAAAAATAAGTATATATAAAACTACAAATAAAATATTTAATGATTTTATAGATACTGAAAATACGCAAGGAATAGTAGGGGTAGTAAGTATAAAGGAAAATAAAATTGAAGATATTTTAGATGAAGATTGTAGGTTTGTATTAGTTTTAGATAGAATTCAAGATCCTGGAAACATGGGAACTATAATAAGAACAGCAGATGCAGCTGGAATAGATGCCATAATAAATTTAAAAGGATGCGTAGATATTTACAATAGTAAAGTAACGAGATCTACGATGGGTTCTATATTTGACATGAAAATAATAAATATGACTCAAGAAGATGCTATTAAAGAATTAAAAAATAGAAAATTTGATATAGTTTCTAGTTATTTAGATACTAATAATTTCTATGATGGTGTGGAATATAATTACAAAACAGCACTTGTTATAGGAAATGAAGCAAATGGAGTTAATGATAAACTTATACAGGAATCAGATACTTTAGTTAAAATACCTATATATGGAAATGCTGAATCTTTAAATGCAGCTATAAGTTCAGCTATTTTAATGTATGAAATTAAAAAATATATGGTATAATAGACCTGTATTGAAAAAAAATGTTATATATGATATAATGTACAATCAAAAGTTATATATTTTAAATACTGTGAAAGAGAAAAGTATTTTAATAAAACTTAGTTCAGAGATAAGTGCCTAGGCTGAAAGTACTTTCTAAGATATTAAAAGAAGTTCCCTCTGGAGTATCATAGCTGAAATTTAAAGTAGGTTATGACGTTATAAAACACGTTAAGTTTTTCGAGTGGTTTGAATTATTTACTTTAATAATCAAGCTACTAGGGTGGTACCGCGAAACAATAGTCTTTCGTCCCTAGATAGGGATGAAGGGCTTTTTTTAATATAAAAAATTAAAGTGAAAGGGTGACTATAGTGCAAGAAAAATTACTTAATTTACAAGAAATAGCATTAAGTGAAATAAAAGACATGCAGGATATAGAACAAGTAGAGTCTTTAAGAGTTAAGTACTTAGGAAAAAAAGGTGAAATAACATCTATACTTAAGGAAATGGGTAAATTATCAGCTGAAGAAAGACCTGTAATAGGAAAGGTTGCAAATGAAGTTAGAGAAGCAATCGAAACTGCTATAAGTACTAAAAAAGAAGAGTTAAAAAATATAGAAAAACAAATAAAATTAGCTGAAGAGGTTTTAGATGTAACTATGCCAGCTAAAGAGTTTAAAGTAGGTAAAAAACATCCTATATCTCAGATAACAGATGAAGTAAGCGACATATTTATAGGTATGGGATTCTCAATAGCAGAAGGTCCAGAAGTTGAAACAGTTGCAAATAACTTTGATGCATTAAATGCACCAAAAGATCATCCATCAAGAGATATGAGTGATACTTTTTATATAAATGATGAGCTATTACTTAGAACTCAAACATCTCCAGTTCAAGTTAGAACTATGAAAAATGAAGAGTTACCAATAAAAATAATATCTCCAGGTAGATGTTTTAGATTTGACGCACCAGATGCAACTCATTCACCGATGTTCCATCAAATAGAAGGGCTTGTAGTTGGTAAAGATGTTACAATGGCTCAATTAAAAGGTACACTAGATATGTTCGTGAAGAAGTTATTTGGAGAACATACAAAAACTAAATTTAGACCACATAACTTCCCATTTACAGAACCAAGTGCAGAAGTAGATGTTACTTGTTTCAAATGTGATGGAGCAGGTTGTCCAATGTGTAAAGGTGAAGGCTGGATAGAAATACTAGGTGCTGGTATGGTTCATCCAAATGTATTAAGAAATTGTGGAATAGACCCAGAAGTTTATAGCGGTTTTGCTTTTGGTATGGGACTTGATAGAATAACTATGCTTAAGTATGAAATAGATGATATAAGATTATTATTTGAAAATGATATGAGATTTTTAAATCAATTTTAATTAGGAGGATGTAATATGTTAGTACCTTTAAAATGGCTTAGAGACTACGTTGATATAGATAGAGATACTCAAGAATTTGCTGATATGATGACTATGACTGGTTCAAAGGTTGAAAAAGTAGAATTCTTCGGGAAAGAAACTAATGGAGTTGAAGTATGTAAAATACTTGAAATAGAACAACATCCAGATGCAGATAGATTAAAAGTTACTAAAGTTGAAGTTGCTGATGGTCAGATTCTTCAAATAGTAACTAATGCTACAAATATAAATATTGGAGATTATGTTCCTGTTGCTAGAATTGGGGCATTACTTCCTGGAGATTTCAAAATAAAGAAAGGTAAGTTAAGAGGTGTATTATCAGAAGGAATGTTCTGTGGTGCTGAAGAACTTACTATACCTTCTCAATATGTTGAAGAACATAAAAAAGATGGAATATATATATTAGATCATCAAGATTCATTTGAATTAGGTATGGATGTAAGAGAAGTTTTAGGTGTAAATGATGCTTTGATAGAATTTGAAATAACTTCAAATAGACCAGATTGCAGATCAATATTAGGTATAGCTAGAGAAGCCGCTGTTACTTTAGGTAAAGAATTAAAATATCCTGAAATAATAGTGAAAGAATCTGATGAAGCTACGGATTTTGAAATAGATATACAAACAAATTTATGTAAGAGATACTGCGGAAGAGTTGTGAAAAATGTTAAAGTTGGACCATCTCCATACTGGATGCAAAGAAGATTAATTGAAGCAGGAATAAGACCAATAAACAATATAGTAGATATAACTAACTACGTTATGTTAGAGCAGGGTCAACCACTTCATGCATTTGATTTAGATAAAGTTGGAGACAACAAAATGATAGTTAAATGTGCTGAGGAAGGAGAAAAATTTGTTACTTTAGATGGAGTTGAAAGAGAGTTAACTTCAGATATGATAGTTGTAACAAATGGAAAAACTACTTTAGACTTAGCTGGAATAATGGGTGGAGAAAATTCTGAGATATCAGAATCTACGACATCGATATTATTAGAAGGGGCTAACTTTGCAAAAGAAAATATAAGAGCAGCATCTAAAAAATTAGGATTAAGAACAGAAGCATCTTCAAGATTTGAAAAAGGTGTGGATGTTAATTTGACTGAAGTAGCTATAAATAGAGCAGCTCAATTAATAGAAGAATTAGGATGTGGAACAGTACTTAATGGTATGATAGATAACTATCCTAAAAAACAAGAAATCCAAAAAATAGTAGTTAACCCTGAAAGAATAAATAAGTTATTAGGTGTTAATGTAGCTGTGGATCAATTTATAAATATACTAGAAAACCTAGAGTTTAAGTGTAATTTAATAGCTTCTGATAAATTAGAATTAGAAGTTCCAAGTTTTAGACTTGATATAGAAGAAGATGCAGATATATTAGAAGAGATAGCTAGAATATATGGTTATGATAATATACCAGCAGCAACTTTAGAAGGAAATGCTACAGCAGGTGTTAAAACAGATAAACAAAAATTTATGGATAAAATAAAGTCTAATGCTATAGCTGTAGGACTAAATGAAATATTAACTTATTCATTTGTAAGCCCTAGAGGAGTAGATAAAATAAACTTAGATTCAAATGATGAAAAAAGAGAATTTGTTAAAATAATAAATCCATTAGGTGAAGAAACTTCTGTTATGAGAACGACTTTAATACCTAATATGTTAAATGTAATTTCAACAAACTCATCTCATAAAGTTGAAGAAGTTTATGCATTTGAATGTGGAAATACATTTAAACCACAAGACGGATTACCAGTAGAAACAAAGAAATTAGCTATAGGAATGTATGGAAAAGAAGTAGATTTCTTTACAATAAAAGGTGCAGTTGAAACTGTATTAAACAATATTGGGTTTAACGGTTATGAAATTGAACCAGAAACTAAAAATTTAACATTCCACCCTGGAAGATGCGCTAAATTAGTGTATAATAATATATGTATAGGGACGTTTGGAGAATTACATCCAGATGTGCTAGAAAATTATGATTTAAATCAAAGAGTTTACATTGCAGAAATAAATGTAGACTTAGTATTTGAGAACTTAAATAATGTGAAAGTTTATAATCCATTACCTAAATATCCATCAACTACTAGAGATATAGCTTTATTAGTTAAAGATGAAGTATTTGTTAAACAAATAGAAGATATAATAAAAGCTAATGGAGAAGATATATTAGAAAGCTATCAATTATTCGATGTTTATAAAGGTGCTCAAATAGAAGAAGGACACAAATCTATAGCATACTCAATAACATATAGAAGTAAAGATAAAACTTTAACTGATGAAGAAGTAGCTAAGGTTCACGATAAAATAGTAAATGAACTAAGTGAAAAACTAAATGCGAATTTAAGATCAAACTAAGTAGGAAACAGATGTAGGGGGGGTTAGGATGAACAAGGTTACAGTAAAGATACATGGATCTGAATATCCTATGGTATCTGAAAAATCTAAAGATTATATGATAAAAATAGCTCACTATGTAGATGAAGAAATGAGTAGAATAGCAGAAACAAATTCATTACTTAGTACATCACAAGTAGCAATATTATCTGCTTTAACTGTTACTGACTTACTATTTGAATGCTCAGAAGAAAATGATAAACTAACTAAAGAAAACAAAGAATTAGTTAAAAAAGCAGAAAAACCTAACCAAGAAGTTCAACTAGAAATGAAAAAAATAAAGTTAGAACTTAATAATAGAGTTGAAGAACTTGGTAATAAACAAGCTGAAATAGATGCTTTAAAGTCAGAATTAGATAATAAAGCAAGTGACTTAGAGGAAATGAATCCATTAAAAAAAGAGATAGAAGACCTGAAAAAAGATTTATTAGAAGCTAATGAGAAAACTGAAATAGCTGAAAAATTAGCGTCAGATTTCCAAAATAAACTATATGATTTACAATTAAAGAATATAGAGTTAGAGCAAGAGATAAATTATATAAAAGCTTCAGGCAAACTTTTAAAATAGTAGAATACTTTAAAAAACCTTCAGGCAAACTAACCTGAAGGTTTTAGTTTTTAATGACTGTAAGGAGGTAGTTATGAATACAGAATTACTAGCACCTGTAGGTAGTTTTGATGCATTAAAAGCTGCTGTACAAAACGGAGCAAATGCAGTTTATCTAGGTGGAAAAGAATTTAGTGCTAGAGCTTCTGCTAATAACTTTGACAGAGAAGAGTTAAAAGAAGCGGTTAGATATGCACATATAAGAAATGTAAAAGTATTTGTTACAGCAAATACTCTTATAAAACAAAATGAAATAGAAGATTTTTTAGCGTATATAAAATATTTATATGATATCGATATAGATGCAGTTATACTTCAAGATATAGGAATGGCAAAATTAATAAGAAATTTACTTCCTGATTTTGAACTTCATGCTAGTACACAAATGGTAGCTCACTCACTTGAAGATACTCTATACTTACAAAATCTTGGGTTTAATAGGGTTGTTTTAGCAAGAGAACTTAATGTTGATGAAATAGAGCATATTTGCAAAAATACTAATGTTGACATTGAAATATTTGTTCATGGAGCATTATGTGTATGCTATTCAGGACAATGTTTAATGAGTAGTATGATAGGAAATAGATCTGGAAACAGAGGTAGATGTGCACAACCATGTAGACAAAGATACGAGTTAATAGATATAAATTCTGGACAAGTTATAAGTACAGAGGGAGATTATTTATTAAGTCCTAGAGATTTAAATACAATAGAAGAAATTGATAGGATAATAGATGCAGGAGTACATTCTTTGAAGATAGAAGGAAGAATGAAAAGACCTGAGTATGTAGCTACAGTAATAAATAGTTATAGAGAAACAATAGATAATTATACAAATAAGAATAGAGTTAATGTATCTAATGATACAATAAATAATTTATACACTATATTTAATAGAAAGTTTACTAAAGGATATTTATTAGGTGAAGTTGGAGAAGATATAATGAACTCAAATAGACCTAATAATGTTGGACTATATATTGGTAAAGTTGTAGATTATAATAGAAAAGCCAAACGTTTAAAAATTATGTTAGAAAACACACTTAAAAAAGGTGACGGAATAAATTTAGGTGGAGGAACTATAGGAAGAATTATAAAGGCCAACAATCAAATAAGTGATAGAGGCGAGGCTAGAGAACTTATAGAATTAGATTTTATAGGAGAAGCAAAAAGAGGACAAATAGTATATAAGACTTCAGATAGTGATCTATTGAATACAGTTAAAAAGACATTTGAAGAAGAAATAGAAAATATAAAAATACCAATAGATGCTAAAATAGAGTTAAAGCTTGGAAAAGCTCCTATACTGACTTTCAATGATGGGTATGGTAACAATGTATCAGTTAGTGTAGATAAAACTATAGAGGAAGCAATGAAGGTTGCATTAGGAGAAGAAAAAGTAATTGCTCAGATAAGTAAACTAGGAAATACTGCATATATATTAAATAATATAGAAACAGATATAGATGAAAATATAAGTTTACCTATAAGTGTACTTAACCAATTAAGACGAGAAGCTATAGATAAGTTAAGTGAAGAGAGAGTAGTAATTAAAGGAAGAAGTTATAAAGATAAAGCTATAAATTATAGCCCGAAAGCTTTATTAAAAGACAAAGACATAAAACTTAGAGTTAAAGTTAAAAATATAGAACAACTAAAGGTTGTTTCAGGATACGATATAGATGCAATTTACTATGAGGATATAAATACTTTACATGAGGCTATTAAAATATGTAATGGAAAAATGAAGATTATATATTCTCCACCAAGAATACTTAGAAATAGAGATTATAAAATATTAAATAAAATAGAAGAAGAAAATAAATTAGCTATACAAGCTGGCAATTTAGGATGTGTTAATTTATTTAAAAAAAATGAATTATATGTAGATAGCTACCTAAACTCATTTAATAGTGAAACTGTAAATCACTATAAAAGTGAAGGTGCAAAAGCTGTTTGTATTTCACAAGAGCTAAATTTGACAGAGACTAGAGAAATGCTAAAATATACTGATATAGACATAGAAAGTATTGTTTATGGCTATACTCCTTTAATGATTAGTGAATACTGTCCTATGGGGGTTTTAGTTAGAGACTGCAAGAAAGATAAGAGAAGTTCTGTATGCAACAAAAGCTTATACTCACTAAAAGATTCAAAAGAAGAAACTTACAGATTATCTCAAGATGTATTTTGTAGAACTACTATATACAACTCAAAACCAATATGTGTTTTAGAGGATTTAAATGAATTAAAAAAATCACATATAAATATATTTAGAATAGATTTTACTTTTGAAGAAAATAGTGAAATTAAATCTATTATAGAAGCATTTTTAGAAACTATAGAAAATGATTTAGATATAACGAGTAAAGGAAAACAGTTATACAAAAATTTAGAAAAAATAGGGATTACAACAGGGCACTACTATAAAGGTGTTGAATAATTTATTAAAAATATCGGATATAAGTGTTTAAACTTATATCCGATATTTTTAATTTTAAAATTATAATGAAAAATATAAATTAAATTGGTTTAACATATATTTTTTAGGGGAAATTAAAAAATATATAGGTGTAAAATGTAGAAGTTACAATTATGTAAGTAGATTTTATAAATTAAATTTTATACAATTATACAAAATAAGGTATAATATAAGTTATGATAAAAAGGTTATATGTAAAAAAATGTAAAAAAATGTAAAGATAAATTGTTTTTAGGCCAATAAATTAAAAGGAGGGATTTACTATATGAATAAGCATAAATTGCTAAAATGGATAAAAATAGTTTTTGCCTTAGCAATTTTCATTATAGTAATGAAAGAGTTCAGAAATGTATTTGCGTCTTTTGATATGGATATATTTAAAAGATATGCAGATAAACTAACTATATCAAATATGTTAATTATAGCGGCATTAGGTATGATTTCATATTTACCATTAAGTTTTTATGATTTTATATTAAAAAAGAGAGTTGGAATAAAACTAAGTAATATAAAATTATATAAGTATTCTTTGATAGCTAGTTCTATAGCTAGTATAGCAGGATTTGGAGGCAGTACAGCTATAGCATTAAAAACTAATTTTTATAAAGATCATGTTAAAGATACCAAATTATTAGTAAAAGAAATAACTAAAATAGTTGCATTAAACTTAACTGGGTTTTCTATGGTTTGCTTTGTCTATGTGATAACAAACTTTAGTAATTTAAGAGTTGATAAATTTGTAAGCATAATGACTGTTTTAATAAGTACATACTTCCCAATTTTATCAATATATTTACTATTTAAATTTATCAAGGGTTCAAGTGAAGATAAAGAAGATATAAAAGATTCAGTTCAAGTAATGGCTATATCAGCACTAGAATGGATTACTACAATATTTTTAATTTATAGTATTATGAGAATATTAGGAGAGCCTGTTTCTATCGGAAAGTTTTTACCTATATTTGTAGTTGCTATAGTAGCTGCAATAGTAAGTATGGCCCCTGGTGGAATAGGATCATTTGATATAACATTATTATTAGGATTAAAAGCACTTGGCGTGCCTTCAGAAAAAGTTTTATTAGCAGTGTTTTTATATAGAGTATCATATTATATAATACCTTTAATAATAGGTCTTATATTATATATTCAAGATTACTTCGTAAATTTAGATGAAGAAGTAAAAGATATAATAACTACAGCGTTATCGAAATTAGCGCATATAATAATAATTTTATTGGTTTTATTATCTGGAGTAAGTTTATTAATATCTGAAGCCAGTCCAGATTTAGCTAGAAAGTTTCATATTGTAAATAAATTTTCATATTTTTCAATAGTCCATATTCCTCAGCGAATATCGATAATAATAGGATTTTTATTAATTGCAATATCAAGAGTAATGAGTTATAAATCAAAAGGAATATATAAAATAACGCTAACACTTATAATTGGAGCAACACTACTTACGTTAGTTATGGACCCAGATTACTATAGAAGTATATACTTGATTGTAGTAGCGATTCTTATATGGGCCAGCAAAAAAGCATTCTATAGAGAAAGCTTTGTAATGAGATGGGGAGTATTTGCACAAGATGTTATTTTACTGTTTTCTTTTTTAGTATTATATATATACACAGTGTATGCGAATTTAAATGGAAAGATAGGAAGATTACCTATAGCTAATTATAAAATACAATCTATTAAACACTATGGATCGTCATTATTAGGATTTAGTATAAGTGGATTTATAATTGCAGTATTTTTACTATGGATACTATATAAAATAAATTCAGATAATGATTTTCCAAGAATGAAACTAGATGAATGTAAAAATGAAGTTAAAGATATAATTGATAAATTTGGAGGATCACCAGTAATTCACTATATATATTTAAATGACAAATTTGTATATATAAATGAATCTAAAGATGTTCTTTTACAATACCAAATATCTGGAAATAAAATAATAATACTAGGTAACCCTGTAGGTAATGAAGAAAAAGTATTTGAGACTATACAACAATTTTATAACTTAGCAGATTTATATGGATACGTTCCTGTATTTACGGCTATAGATAAAACAATGATGCCAGACTTACATGAAACTGGATATGAATTTATGAAGCTAGGGGAAGATGCTTTAGTTGATTTAAAAAACTTTACTTTAGAAGGTAGAAAAATGAAAAGTGTAAGAAATGCGCTTTCTAGAGTTGAAAAAGAAGGATATACATTTGAACTTGTAAAGCCACCTTTTACAGATGAGTTTTTTGACTCGTTAAAAGAGGTTTCAGATGAATGGTTACGTGGAAGAGAAGAAAAAGGATTTTATATAGGGTTCTTTGATAAAGAATATTTAAACAAGCAACCTATTGCTATAGTTAGAAATGCAGAAAATGAAATAAAAGGATTTAGTAACTTAATGCCTATGTATGATGATAATCAAACATTATCTATAGATTTAATGAGATTTTCTCATGATACATGTAATGGGATTATGGACTTTATATTTGTAAATCTATTTAAATGGGGACAAGAAGAGGGATACTCTAGATTTAATATGGGAATGGCACCATTATCAAATGTAGGCGTGTCTAAGTACTCATTCTTATCAGAAAAAGTAGCAGCACAAATATATTCTCATGGGCAGAATTTCTACTCATTTGAAGGATTAAAGAAGTTTAAAGAAAAATACTGTGACATATGGGAAGGTAAGTATATGGCATATAGAAAGAAAACTTCTATACTTACAACAGCTATACAAATTATAATGATGGCTGAAAAGCCTATAAGTAAATTAAAATAAATAAAAAACTCCTCTGAATTCAGAGGAGTTTTTATTTTTACTATTTCATAGATTTTAATACTGCTACTAAGTATTTCCAAGTGTTTTCAGTTGAAGATATACTTAAATGTTCATTTGGAGTATGTACATCATACATATTAGGTCCAAATGATATAGCTTCTGCATGAGGTATTTTATCTAGTAATAAACCACACTCAAGACCAGCATGTAAAGCCATTATTATAGGCTCTTTTCCAGTAAGGTTTTTGTAAGCCTCAACACACATTTTTTCAAGTTCAGAACCTTTAGCATATTCCCAAGCTGGGTAATCACTTATTAATTCAAGCTTTCCACCAAATTCAGATATTAAAAGTTCCATTCTAGCAGTTACATCATCTTTAAGAGATTTAACTGAACTTCTAACAGCACATTCGAAAGTAACTGTAGAATCTGTAGTTCTAAGAACACCTAAGTTAGTAGAACTTTCAACTAAGTTTTCTATATCCATACTCATAGTTTGTATAGCATTAGGCATTAAGTTAAGCATTTTAATAACGCTATCTTTTGAATTAGCATTAAATATTAATTCAGGTGTAGTAGTTTCAGAACATACTATTTCAAGACCTGGATCAGAAGTTCTTAACTCATGCTTAAATGTATTAGTTATTTCTTTTATACAAGCCATGAAATTATCTTTTTGATCATTGTTTATCATTACAACACTATCAGCTTCACGAGGGATAGCATTATTTTTAGATCCACCTTCAACTTTTGCTAAGTCAAAGTCAACATCTAATAAGTTTAGAAGTCTTCCTAATAATTTATTAGCATTACCTCTTTGTTTTATTATATCCATACCAGAGTGTCCACCTAATAGACCTTTTATTTCTATTAAATAAGCAGCCTTAGAAGCCTCAGGTTTTACAAATTCAACAGGTAAAGTTGATAAAGCAGTTACACCACCAGCACAACTTACAAGAAGATGACCTTCTTCCTCAGAATCTAAGTTTAATATGTATTTACCTTTTACTAAACTTCCATCTAATGCCATAGCACCAGTCATACCAGCTTCTTCATCAACAGTTACAAGAACTTCTAAAGCAGGATGAGCTATATCGTTAGAAGCAAGTATTGCAAGTCCCATAGCTACAGCTATACCATTGTCAGCACCTAAAGTTGTATCAGTTGCATATACATAATCTCCATCTATTCTTAGTTTGATTGGGTCTTTCATAAAGTCATGGTTAGTGCTTTTATTTTTCTCACAAACCATATCCATATGACCTTGAAGTACTACACCAGGTGCATTTTCATATCCAGGAGTTGCTGGCTTTCTGATTATTATATTTAGACTTTCATCTTGAATAGTTTCTAATCCTAAGCTCTCACCGAAATTACGTAAGTAATCACTTATAGCTTTCTCATTTTTTGATCCTCTTGGTATTTGAGAGATCTCTTCAAAATATTTAAAAACTAAACTAGGTTGTAAATCATTTAGAACATTGTTCATAAAAAACATCTCCTTACTAAAAATTAAATTAAATTATATTACAAAATAGTATTGATTATGTATAATATATAAATAGTATAGTACAAAATTACATAAAATACACTTAAAATTTACATAAAAATTTACTTAAGGAGGAAGCATGAATAAAAAATCATTGAAAGTATTAGAATTCGATAAAATAATTATGCTATTAAAAGAGAAAGCTTCATCTTCTTTAGGGTTAAGATATATAGATCAATTAAAGCCAAGTTCTGACTATGAAGAAGTAAAATATATGCTAGAAGAAACTAGTGAAGCTCAAGGAATACTTATAAAAAAAGGTGGAGTAAACTTACAAGGGTTATATGATGTAGAAGATAAAGTTAAGAGAGCTAAAGTTGGAGCATCTATAGATCCAGGAAGCTTATTAATGATTGCAGATACATTAAGGGTAGCTAGATCATTAAATAATAATTTATCTTCATCAGAAGAAGAAGATTTTAATTATCCTATAATACAATCTTTATCTAATGGATTATACACATATAGAGATATAGAAGATAAAATTTATAACGCAATAGTAAGTGAAGTTGAAATTTCGGATAATGCTTCAAGTGAGTTAAGGGGATTAAGAAGAAAGATAATACAAAAAAATCAATCTATACGTTCTAAATTAAATGGAATAATAAGTTCTACAACGTATCAAAAATATCTACAAGATGCAATTATATCAATAAGAGGAGATCGATTTGTTGTACCTGTAAAAGCTGAATATAGATCTCAAGTTTCAGGAATAGTCCATGATCAATCATCATCTGGAGCTACTTTATTTATAGAGCCTATGAGCATAGTTGAAATGAATAACGAACTTAGACAACTTAGATTAAAAGAAAAAGAAGAAATAGAGAGAATACTAAGTGAACTATCAGCTCTTATAGGAGATATAGGTGATGATATATTAAGTAATCAAGAAATTTTAGGAAAGATTGATTTTGCATTTGCAAAAGGCAAGCTATCTTTAAAGATAAAAGGGATAGAACCTAAGTTAAACAAAGAAAATTATATAAGTATAAAAAATGGAAGACATCCATTACTAGATCCAAAAATAGTAGTAGGAAATGATATTAGGTTAGGAGAAGAATTCCATACATTAGTTATAACAGGTCCAAATACTGGAGGTAAAACAGTAACTATTAAAACAGTTGGGTTATTTGCATTAATGATTCAAAGTGGATTACACATACCAGCTGATTATGGAACTAGTATGTGCGTTTACGATAATGTATTTGCAGATATTGGAGATGAGCAAAGTATAGAACAGAGCTTATCTACATTTTCTTCACATATGACTAATATAGTATCTATATTAAATGAAGTTACAGAAAATTCATTAGTAATCTTTGATGAATTAGGAGCTGGAACAGATCCTATAGAAGGAGCTGGATTAGCTATTGCTATACTTGAAGATGTAAATATGGCAGGAGCTAAGTGTATAGCAACTACACATTATAGTGAAATTAAACATTACGCACTTACAAAAGAGGGAGTAGAAAATGCAGCAGTAGAGTTTGACTTAGAAAACTTAAGACCTACTTATAGACTATTTATAGGAGTTCCGGGAAAATCTAATGCATTTGCTATATCTAAAAGATTAGGGTTGAGTGATTATGTAATAGATAGAGCAAAAGAATTTATAGATACAGATACTATTGCTGTAGAAGATGTAATTCACAATTTGGAAAAATCTAGAGTTGAAGCTGTAGAGGAAAAAGAAGAAGCAACTAGACTAAGAAAAGAAATTCAAAAATTAAAAGAAGAATATGATCTTAAATTAGACAAGATATCAATTCAAAGAGAACGATTATTAGAAGAAGCAAGACAAGAAGCATTTAGAATAACAAGACAAGCTAAAGAAGAAACAGAATTAGTTATAAAAGAACTAAGAAGATTAGAAGAAGAAAGTGTATCTAAAGAAAAAAATAGAAAAATAGAAGAACTAAGAAAAGAAATTTCAAATTCTATGGGAGCTCTACAACCAAGTGTTAAGAGCATGATAGTTCCAAAAACTGCATCAAAAGAAATTAAAGATTTAAAAGTTGGAGATGAAGTAAGAGTTATAACTTTAAATCAGAAAGGATCTGTAGTTTCTGTAGATAACAAGAAAAAAGAAGCTGTTATTCAAATTGGAATAATGAAAATGACATTACCATTTAAATCTTTAGAAAAAGCAAAGAAAGATACTAAATCAATAGTTACAAAAACAACTAGAAATGTGATTAAGTCTAAATCAGGAAGAGTTAAGAGTGAAGTGGATTTAAGAGGTCTTAATTTAGAAGAAGCTAGAGAAGAAGTTGATAAATACCTTGATGATGCATGCTTAGCAGGACTTGAAAATGTAACAGTAATTCACGGTATCGGGACAGGAGTTCTAAAGGCTGGTATAACAGAAATGTTAAAAAGACATAAACATGTAAAATCTCAAAGACCAGGACAATATGGTGAAGGTGGAGTAGGCGTTACGATAGTTACTTTGAAATAAATAAGGGGATGAATAAATGATATTAGTATCAGCTTGTTTATTGGGGATAAACTGTAAGTATGATGGCGATAATAATAAACATGAAAAAGTTATACAATATTTAAAAAACAAACAGTTTATATTAGTTTGTCCTGAACAATTAGGTGGATTACCCACACCAAGGGTTCCATCTGAGATAGATAATAAAGTTAGCAATGAAAATTCGTTTAATAGTTATATAGTTAAAGATAAAAATGGTTTAAATGTAAGTGAAAACTTTTCAAAAGGAGCTTACGAAACTTTAAAGATAGCAAAATTATATGGTTGTAAAGAAGCTATATTGAAAGAAGGAAGTCCATCTTGTGGAAGTAATAAAATATATGATGGAAGTTTTAATGGAAATAAAATAGATGGCATGGGAATTACAGCTAGAACTTTAAAAGAAGAAGGAATAAAGATTATTAGTGAGAAACAATTGGAATTATAGACATATACTTGAAAAAAAACATAATTTGTTTTATCATAAAGTGTTATAAGAATAAGGAAGGAGTACTTAATATGCAAGATTTTAAAATAGAAGTAGCCAAATCGTTAAAAGAAAAAATAGAAGATTTAACACTAGAAGAAATAGTTGGATTATTAGAAACACCACCAAACAGTGAAATGGGAGATTATGCATTTCCATGTTTCAGATTAGCAAAGGTATTTAGAAAAGCACCTAACATGATAGCAGCAGACTTAGCAGAAAGTATAGAGTCTAATGAATCTATATCAAAGGTTGAGCCAGCTGGAGGATATGTAAACTTCTTCGTTAATAAGTCTCAATTAGCTAAAAATGTTATAAATGACGTTTTAACTGAGGGGAAAAATTATGGACATAGTAATTTAGGAAAAGATAAAACAGTAGTAATAGATTTCTCATCTCCTAATATAGCTAAACCATTCCACATTGGACATATAAGAACTACAGTTATAGGAAACGCTTTATATAAAATATATGATTCTCAAGGTTATAATACTGTAAGAGTTAATCACCTTGGAGATTATGGAACTCAATTTGGTAAGCTTATAGTAGCTTTCAAAAAATGGGGAAATAAAGAAGTTGTTGAATCAAATCCAATACCTGAGTTATTAAAATTATACATACAATTCCATGATGAAGCTGAAAAGCATCCAGAAATGGAAGATGAAGCAAGAGCTTGGTTTACAAAGTTAGAAAATAGAGATAAAGAAGCTGTTGATTTATGGCAATGGTTCAGAGATGAAAGTTTAAAAGAATTTGCTAGAGTTTATGAACTATTAGATATAGAATTTGATTCATATGCAGGAGAAAGTTTCTATTCTGATAAAATGGATAGAGTAATAGATATTATAAAGGATAAAGGTTTATTAGAAGAGTC
Source organism: Paraclostridium sp. (assembly GCF_051657365.1). NCBI lineage: Bacteria > Bacillati > Bacillota > Clostridia > Peptostreptococcales > Peptostreptococcaceae > Paraclostridium > Paraclostridium sp. The sequence goes on along the minus strand of NZ_JBOFKN010000051.1, from coordinate 1,831 downwards.
TGAAGGAACTAATATAGTAAACTTAGAAGAATATAATATGACTCCAGCTCTTATAACTAAAAAAGATGGATCTACATTATATATGACTAGAGATTTAGCTGCAGCATTATATAGAAAAGAAAATTATGATTTTGAGAAGTGTATATATGTAGTTGGATCTCAACAAAGCTTACATTTCCAACAATTATTCAAAGTATTAGAACTAATAGGATTTGAATGGTCTAAAGACATGGTTCATGTTCCGTTTGGAATGGTTGCATTAGAAGAGGGAACTATGTCTACTAGAAAAGGTAGAGTAGTATTCTTAGAAGATGTATTAAGACAAGCTATAGATAAAACAAAAGAAACTATACTAGCTAAAAATCCAAATGCTGAAAATGTAGATAAAATAGCTAAGCAAGTTGGAGTTGGAGCAGTAGTATTCCAAGAGTTATCTAATAGCAGAATAAAAGATTATACATTCTCTTGGGAAAGAACTTTAAGCTTTGAAGGTGAAACAGGACCATATGTACAATATACTCATGCTAGATGTTGTTCTGTTTTAAGAAAAGCTAATATGGATGTAACTGCGGATGTAGATTATAACGTATTAAGTGATGCTGATAGTTCGGAAGTATTAAAGTTAATAGCATCATTTAATAAAAATATATTAGTAGCATTAAGAAAAAATGAGCCACACATAGTAACTAGATTTGTTTTAGATTTATCACAAGCATTCAATAAATTCTATCACGAAAATCCTATATTAGTTGATGATATAGAAGTTAAAAAAGCTAGAGTAGCTTTAGTTGCAGCTACTAAGCAAACTATAGAAAATGCGCTTGCAATATTAGGCATGGGGGCACCAGAAAGAATGTAATATATCTAATATACATTTGTCGAAAAATAATACTTTACATCTAAATTTCGGTTATTGTATAATTAAGTTAAGAAATAGCTCGATAATTGAGCTAATTAGAATCAAAAGATATATATATGGAAGTAGAGTATATATAATATTCTACTCCCCCCCTACATTTATGGCAGCTTATAGCTGCCTATTTTTTTTAGATGTAATACTATTTAATTAAAATATAAAAACTTGAAATTTTGAAAAGTATAGTAAGATAATTAATTGATAAAACTATAAGATAGCTTATGCGTTAGGAAGGTAGTATTTATGAAGGATGAGTTATTAAAAAAAGCATATATAAATGCGCTTAGTATACAAGATAAATATATAAAAGACATGATTATTTTAAATACTAAATCTTTAATTGATGATATAGCGCAAAGATATGTAAGAATAGATAAGAATAGGTTAAAAGATGAATTAGTATATTATAGATTTTATGGAGAAAAGGTAAGTGACGTTAATATAATAAATATATTACTTCCGATTATAATATCTAACACCAACATGAAAAGAAGCGAAGAAGAAGCAATTAAGGTTATAAAGTATTATGTTTTATATAATAAATATGATAACTATATGAACGACTACATAGTAGGTGGATTGATATATAACACATTAATACATTCTATAATATCAAATTCAAAGATAGAGTATGAAGAATTAATGCAAAATATAAAGATAGCTGTAATTGAATTTGATCATGGGTTACAAAAATCAGAAGTTATAAAGTTTGAAATGAAAAGGATAGAGACTATACAAATAATAGATAGATATATTGATTTGAAAGTGAATGATTATGAAGATAATAATATAATAAAAAATTTATTAAATGTTATATACGATGTATATATATGCGATAGAGTAGTGGATTTAGAAGGAATAAAAAGCATAAAAAAATCTATATTATCTATGCTTAACTTTGATGTTGAATGTAAT
>NZ_JBOFKN010000050.1:0-1111 GCF_051657365.1 Paraclostridium sp. | reverse complement strand
ATAAAAAGTATATATAATTTAATATTGTATCTAAATTTTCAATACTTTGTAAAAATTCAAACTCATTGTATAGATTTTCAATCTCTTTTCTATTTAACTGACAAATAAAATTTTTACCTTCAACTAATCCTAATTCCTTGGTATTTTCTTTTAAAAATTCTTTATATTCAACTTTTCCTGCAGAATAATTCTTTACTAAATCAGCATTAAATATAACCATTTCAATATTTTTATTAATAGTATCTAGTAAAAATATTTCTGCTGTATCTTCTTTTAAATATACTGTATTTACACCTTTTTTTATTTCTATTTTTTTATTCCTTAAGTTCTCAAAATTGTCAACAATATATAAAGTGATATCCTCCATTGAAACAATTAAATATTCTTTTTTAGCTTTAAAAGTTATTCCTGTTGGTATTATTGATAAATTTTGCTTTATTTTTAAAGTAGCAAAGTAATCTTCTTTATTAACATCAGATTTTATAAACTTAAATTTTTTTCTGCTTACTTCATTATTATTAAGCCACAGATATCTACCTACATTCAGTAAATTCACCATTTCTAAATTATCTTGATATTTATCTTTTAATATACTTATCTCTTTTAATCTTATTTGAGACTTTACTGCTAAACACTCCAATGATTCAAAAATATTTTTCAAATCATTTTCCACATTTATATTCAAATAAAACTTTATATCATTCATTACTATCCAATTACCATAACTTCTATGAACTCTTATACATATTTCTGAAACTAAAACATCTTGAAATTCTGCTATTTTCCACCCTTTTTCTGCAGTTATTTCTGATTGATAAATAGAAATCCAACCTGCATCAAAATTTCCATTTTTATATAAAATTTCATATTGGTCAATTCTTCCATTATTAGAACTTAGATGTCTCGTTAAAAATTCTATCTTATTTATAACTCTAGGCTCTTCAAACTTAAAATAAACATCCCCATATCCTCCAACAGAATATTGATTTGAATGAAACAGTGTATCTTCACTATCATCTAAAATTAAATCAGGACCATTTCCACTCCAGATAGATACGTTAGATGATGCAGTAATAGTATTTTTATCAACAAGATCAAATATATTTCCATC
>NZ_JBOFKN010000049.1:0-1752 GCF_051657365.1 Paraclostridium sp. | reverse complement strand
TTCATACCCGAAAGGTCACAGGTTCGACTCCTGTTACCGCTACCAATAATATAAAGTGGACCTTTAGCTCAGTTGGTTAGAGCGCCCGGCTCATAACCGGTAGGTCCGGGGTTCGAGTCCCTGAAGGTCCACCACTTTTAAACATCGAGGTGTAGCGCAGTTTGGTAGCGCACCTGGTTTGGGACCAGGGGGCCGGGGGTTCGAGTCCCTTCACCTCGACCAAGTAATATGGTGGGTATAGCTCAGTTGGTTAGAGCGCCAGATTGTGGCTCTGGAGGTCGTGAGTTCGACTCTCATTATCCACCCCATATAAGTTGATCCATTAGCTCAGTCGGTAGAGCACCTGACTTTTAATCAGGGTGTCCCGCGTTCGAGTCGCGGATGGATCACCATTTTTTTATATATAAATAAGGCGACATAGCCAAGTGGTAAGGCAGTGGACTGCAACTCCTTGATCCCCAGTTCAAATCTGGGTGTCGCCTCCAAAAAATAATGCGCCTATAGCTCAACTGGATAGAGTGTCTGACTACGAATCAGAAGGTTAGGGGTTCGAGTCCCTTTGGGCGCACCATATGTATCCGGGATTATAGCTCAGCTGGGAGAGCACCTGCCTTACAAGCAGGGGGTCACAGGTTCGAGCCCTGTTAATCCCACCAGTGTAAAAACATCTAATTCAATGAATTAGATGTTTTTTTATTTTATAAAATATAATACTATTGCAAAATTAATATTGAAAAGGTAATATATAGCTAAAAAAGAAATAAAATAGTATATTAAAAATAATATTTGTCAAGATTCTAGGTATATATTAAATATAGGAGGTACTTATGCCTAGAAAAAATAGTACAAAAAAAAATATAGATAATGAAAAAATAATAAAAGAAATAAGAATAGCTCAATTAGAAATAAAAAATGCAGAGAAATTCTTTCAGTATGTGAGTGATCCAGAGTTAGTGGATGTGGCTATATATGATTTAGAAGCTAAAAAATCAAAATATTCATATCTTATTAGGAAAGCTAAGGAACAAGGAGTTAGGAATTCTCTTAAAGATTGTTTAATTGAAGCTATAGCAAAATAATTATATAGACTAGGAGAATTTGTATATGTACATATTATTTGGGAATGAGATCGTCGATAGTGAAGAAATAAAGGCAATAATAGAAGAAGAAACTCCTTTTAGGGTAGATAAAGATTTAAGTAAGGGTTCTAAAAGAGAAGATATTTTAGCATTTCAAGTAAGTATTGATGTTGAAGAATTGAATAATATAATAAAAGAAGAGTATGAATTAAATGAAATGGAAAGTGATGATTTATTTGATGAATACATGACACTTACTGATGAAATAGGAGTAGATTTAGAAGAATTAGTTCCTGAAGGAGCTATATTAAATACTAGATCGTATAAATGGGATAACTCAGAGAATAGAATAAAAGCTGTAGTAGCTATAGCGCATGAAGAGCTTGGAGAAATAAAATTAATGGATATAACTAAAAGGTTATTAAGTCAAGTTGATTAATATATCTACAATAGATAGTAAATATAAATGATATTTTATATTTACTATCTATTGTATACAATTTAAATGCTAGTAATTTCAATATATACAGATTGTTTTTTAAAAAAATAAAAAAAGTTTTACAAAAAGTGTTGACGTTAATAAATTAAGATGGTATAGTATTACTTGTCCTTAAGAAAAGGGCAAACGAGAAAATGAACTTTGAAAATTAAACAGTAGGTTAATTATAAAAAT
>NZ_JBOFKN010000048.1:0-1265 GCF_051657365.1 Paraclostridium sp. | reverse complement strand
CGCTATGCCCCTTAACTAAATGTTATCAGGAAAGTCATTAAGCTTATATTGTTGGCGAAGGAGATACCGTGATATGGCTGTGGTAGGGGACTATGGCAGATGGAATATATTATATCCTTAACGCTCTGTTAAAGGAGGCAATACAATACCGAAGTTGTTGCAAGCCACCTTAACCGCTAAAAAAAGCGCATAGCAAGACACCAAGTGCTGCGAGTCACTACTAGACAGCTTGTAGTTTGTTGAGTTTATTAGCTCATGCTTTCTAACTCATTAATTTTATTTTGGATTACTTGTGGCAAATTTGAGAAGCGAACCCCTTGCAAGGTAAACCTCAATCCTACTGACCAAACGAGTCCATATACCTCAAGCCAGAAACGCATATCGTTATCAATTAACCCTTCAATTAAAGTTAAGTAATGAGACTGTTGATCCTGGGGCATATCTTTAATTTTCGATAGCAAAGGAATCAATAAAGCAGCCTCTGAGTCAAATATGCCGCAATGTTGCCTAATATAGGATTTTGCTATTTCCCAAGCGTCCCCGTTGAGGTCTGTGTTACTGTGAGTCATAAAATTGTTGACAACCCAAGCTGTTGCTTCGGAAAAGAAATTTTCGTAAACCTCTCCAGTATCATGTTTGAGTCCATATTTTTGATTTTCGAGAGAATGCGTTAAAGCTGTCATTGAATTGAAGAAGTAATTGTCGAAATATTGTTTTTTAGCCAGTTCTAATTGAGCGTAATTGGCTTGCTGTGTCTCCTTTAATGTAAGTACCAATAAAACTACTGACATGAGTGTGAAGGCTGGGCCTAACACACCACCAAAAAAGGAACCTAAATATGCCCAATCCTCATTTTTTTCCCACAATCCAAAGCCGAATTTATGAACATATAAAAAAACTGGTGTGACGCATATGGCAAACAAGAATCCGAACCACTTTTTCATACTTATTTTATGACCTCACAATAAAATAGAAAAAACATCACTATTGAGCGTAAACAGTCCGTATAGAAACGCTACATGCTATCTGCACTACTAAATGCTGCTAGTTGTGCTTCGCTGGTAGGGGATTTTACTAAAGATGCTGAGTCAGCACATGTACTTGGAGTGCTAATATACTTTACTTGGTAAGCATCGAAGTCCATGATAACAAAAAGTTCAAGCAGGGACATTTTGAAATGGGCATTCACTGCGTGAATTTTATGCCCATTTCAAACCACTGCGCACGCAAGCGTGCTGCGTTATGCCCCTTAACTAAATGTTATC
>NZ_JBOFKN010000047.1:0-6409 GCF_051657365.1 Paraclostridium sp. | reverse complement strand
GATTAAATGGTTTTTTCATGTAGTTCATCTCCTTTTTATTTAAATAATATCATTTTATTTAAATAAAGTAAATAAAAAAAGATTAATAACTCAGAAAAATGTATATATTTGAAATAAATTAAATTGTGATTAAATACTTATATATAAAGGTAGCGTAACTTTAGAGAAAAAGACGAATCATTATAGAAGGAGTAAAAAACTGGACTAATGTTAGAGAAAGTATAAAAATACCAAGTTGGTGTAGTCGTATTGATGAATATTTAGACATTGATAATTAAGTAAAAAAATATTATAATTAATATATAAAATACAGAAGATATAGTTATTAACGAGCAGGAAAGGCACCCTGCACGCTTAGGAAACTGAGTAAACAGATATGATGGATACGCCGTTCTATATCAACTTACATGATGAGGTAGGATAAAATATCCTACCTCATTTATTTTAGGAGTTTAATTGGGGGAAAAATGGAGAAAATTAGTCTGGTTTTTAAAGATATAGATCTCTCACTCCATATCTAATTTTTTCAAGTTTTTCTAAAGTAAGAACTTTAATATCTTCTCTCTTGATATTTTCAATCTCTTTAGATATAACCTTTTGAACTTTTTCTATTAACTCTTCATCTCCATAGTCCATAGCGTACTCCATTAAAGTTAATAGTGCATTAGGCAAACAAACATTTTGAATATTACCACTTTTGGCCAGTTGCATAAATCTATCTCCTGTTCTTCCCATTCTGTAGCACGCTGTACAATAACTTGGAACATACTCTTCATCTAAAAGTTCTTTTAAAACCTCCAAAGGTGTTCTATGATCTGCAAGTTCAAATTGAGTTGCAGTTTTTCCATTTTCCTGATCTGAATATCCTCCTACATCTGCAGAAGATCCAGCACTAATTTGAGATATTCCATATTTTATTAACTCTCTTCTTAACTCTGCAGTCTCTCTTGTAGAAAGAATCATTCCAGTAAATGGAACAGCCAATCTTATAATAGCTACAATATCTCTAAATGTGTCATCATCTATTTGATGAGGATATTCATCTAAACTCATACCTTCAGCTTTTTTTATTCTAGGAACAGATATTGTATGAAATCCTACACCATAGTTTTTTTCTAAATATTCATTGTGTATCATAAGTGCCAAAATTTCATACTTATAATCTGCCAATCCAAATAAAACACCACCTCCAACATCATCTATTCCTCCTTCCATAGCTCTATTAAAAGCCGTTAAGTGATATTGATAATCTCCTTTTATAGAGTTTGGATGTACTTTTTCATATGTTGGTTTATGATATGTTTCTTGAAATAAAATATATGTACCTATATTAGCAATTTTCAATTTTTTATAGTTTTCAACTGTTGTTGCGGCAATATTTACATTTATTCTTCTTATAGACCCATTTTCAAATTTTGTTGTGTAAACAGCATCAATTGCTTCAAGAACATACTCAATGGGAGCATTAATGGAATCCTCACCTAATTCTAAAGCTAATCTTTTATGTCCCATTTTCTCTAAAAGTTTTACTTCATTTTGAATCTCTTCTCTAGTTAACTTTTTTCTTGGAAACTTGTTATCTCTTTTGTAACCACAATATGTACAGTTATTAATACAGTAATCACTGACATATAAAGGAGCAAAAACTACAATTCTATTTCCGTAAATAGATCTTTTTATTTCACCTGCAATTTCATAGAGTCTTTTCTTTTGATTTTTATCTTTTATTTGTAAAAGAGTAGCCACTTCCATATGCGTTAAACCATTTTTATTTTGAGCTTTATTTAAAACTCTTTCAATTTCATCATAATCTGTTTTTTCAGATTTTTGTAACACTTTTTCAATATATTCTTGATCAATAAAGTTTTCATTACTTTTCATTTTACGTTTCTCCTCTAAAACAGATTAATCTTTGATAAAATTATTTAACGTTATAGTTTGCTTTATATTCCATCTCAGTCCAGTTAACTCTTGCTGCAACTTTTGCTTCAGGATTTAATTTTATATCTTTTAACATAAGCTCTTTAAATGTTTTATAACCAGCCATATCCATAAGGTGCCCTCCGTGAAGGTACTTAGGTGAACCGTTTAAAACATGAGCTGAGAATGATTCCCAATTTTTTAATATAGCCAATAGAACATCCTCAGTTATGAAATCAACAAAAATCTTTCCCACTCTAGGAGATTTTTTACTTGTTCTTCCACCTATTAAAACTCTATAGAAAACCTCTTTTGAACGAACAAAAGCTCTAGTTGGACAAGCTTCAATACACTCACCACATCCAATACAAAGGTTTTCATTTCTAGTAATAACTCCATTTTTAAATGTTAAAGCATCTGTTGAATGGTGTTTACAAGCTCTTAAACAAGCTTCACAACCAACACATCTATTTTCATTATATTGTGGAATAGTCACTCCTAAAATTCCAAAGTCTGTCATATGTGCTTTCACGCAATCATTTGGACATCCAGCAATGGCAACTTTAATATGATAATTACTTGGAAAAATTACTTTTTCAATTTTATTAGCTAAAGCTGGAACTTTAGCATTAGCTTTAATACAATGATCTGCTCCAACACATCCAGCTATATTTCTAGGAGCTAAACAAGGATAACCACAGTTATCAACGTCTAAATCTAATTTACATCTTTCAATCTCAATCTCTTTTATATAGTCTTCCACCATGGCATTTACTTTTTCAATGTTTTCATACTTTATTCCCATTACATTAAAAGTTTGTCTTGTTCCAAAGTGAAAATTTCCATTTCCATATTTTTGAGCAATCTCATGTACTAACAGAAGATGTTTGGCTTCAACAGTTCCACCAGGAGCTCTCATTTGAAACATAAACTCCCCAGGAACTTTAGATTGTCTAAAACAGTTTTTACGCAGCTTATTAATATCAATATCTCTTATATTTTCCATCATATTACTCTTCACTTCTCCCGAACTCTTTGTAAATTTTCTCTAGTTCATTGCTAAATTTATTTATTGTAGCTGCAAAACTTATACCTTTAGGGCATACATCGACACATCTTCCACAACCAACACATATCTGTTCATTTGATTCTTTTAATTTTGGTCTATAAAATTTGTCTAGAACTCTTTGAACAACTCTTTTTGGAATAATTTGAGATAAACTCTCTTTTTCCAAAGCTTTAGATTTAACTAATTGGCAACCATTCCAAACTCTTTTTTGAATTGTAATACCAGTGGAATCTTCAGCTATGACATCTATTGTATTCATACATGTGCAAGTCATACAGGCCATATTACAACTTCCACAACCAATACAACGATCTTTAAACTCATCCCATATAGCTGAATTTTTAATTTTATCTAAAGCCATTTTATCCCAGCTTTCTAAATTTGGAACGTTCACAGTAATTCTATTTTTTTCTACAAAGTTAAATTTAAAATCTGAATAATCATCAAATTTTTCTATGTATTCATTTAGAAAGTTATCTTTGCAAGAAACCACAACATTTTCATCTTCCATTTTTAAAGCTAAAGAATAGTTATCACTTTGATTTGTACCTAAGCTAGCACAGAAGCAGCTATCCCATCCATTTTCTACACATTCAATCATAACAAATTTAATCTTTTTTCTTCTAATTTGATAGTACTCATCATTTTTAAATGTGTTATCGATTCTTGTTATTCCATGGATATCGCAGGGATGTACAAAAAGCAGAACCTCTCTATCATCCTTTTCATGGATAGTACTAATAGTTTGATTTTTTACTTGAACACTTATAGTATGAACTATAGGTAATAGAATCTCTTTTGGTGAACCACCAGATTTTTTATTGAAAACAACCTCTTCAATACTATTTATTTCTGAATATCTAATATCCTCATCATAGCTATATCTACCCTCATTTTCAAAAGCTTTAGGTGCAATAATTCTGTATTTTTTTGACAATTTTTGTATTAAAAAATTAAAATCATCAATTGAAATTTTCTTTTTCATTTTGATAAATTCCTCCGAATTCTATTTTATTATTCCAAGGTTAACTGTTTAGAAAATATTTCAACTAATTGCTCGAGAATAAGAATACTCCTTTTATTTTAAATAGTCAATCTTTTTTTGAATGATGAGTCAATTAATTGAATAAGAGTTCAAAAAATATTGACTAATATATTTTTTTAATATATTATGAATTTAAATAGAAAATAATTGCTCAAGTTTTCAAGGTTAAATCACTAGGAGGATTTAATGATAGTAACTTTTTATATAAATAATAAAGAAATTATGGCTGATTCAAGTAAATCTATTCTTGAAGTAGCAAAAGAAAATGGCATAGAGATTGATACCTTATGTTGTCTTAAGGATTGTACTGGAACACAGGAGTGTGGGATTTGTAGAGTTGAAGATTTAAGTGAAAATAAACTTTTAAGAGCTTGTTCAACTAAGGTAGAAAATGGTATGAGATTAAATACAGCTAGTAGATTAGTTCAAGAGTCTAAAAAAAATAGAGTTATTGAGTTATTAAATGAACATAACTTTAGTTGTGGAACTTGTAAAAGACTTTCAAATTGTGAGTTTTTAGAGTTAGTAAAAAAAACTGGAGCTAAAAAAACTGTAAAAATAGATAGTTTTAAAGATGAATTTTCTTTAGATGAAAGAAGTAAATCTATTTCTATTGATAGAACTAAATGCTTAAAATGCGGAAGATGTGTTGCAGTTTGTAAAAATAAAATAGGTACCAATGTAATTCAGTTAAATGAAGTTGAAGATAGATTACTTGTAGGACCTGAAAATCTTAGATGTTTTGATGACACTGACTGCTTACTTTGTGGTCAATGTGTAGCAGCTTGTCCTGTTGGAGCCTTAACAGAGATTTCACATATAGAAAAAGTTGTTGAAGCTTTAAAAGATTCTAACAAACACGTTGTTATAGGAATGGCCCCATCTGTTAGAACTTCTTTAGGTGAACTTTTTCAAATTGAATTGGGAAAAGATGTTACAAAACAAATTTATACAGCTTTAAAAATAATAGGATTTAAAAAGATATTTGATGTTAATTTTGCTGCAGATATTACAATTATAGAGGAGGGAACAGAGTTAATTGAAAGAATACAAAAAAATGGAGTGTTTCCTATGTTTACTTCATGTTGCCCTGGATGGGTAAGGTTTATAGAAAATTATAAGCCTGAATATATAAAAAATCTATCTACTGCAAAATCTCCACAACAGATATTTGGAGCAGCAACTAAAAATTATTATCCTGCTATGAATAATCTTGATCCAAAATCAATTTTTACAGTTTCTATTATGCCGTGTATTGCAAAAAAATATGAGAGTGAAAGAGATGAGATGCAAACTCATAATATAAGAGATGTAGATGCTGTTTTAACAACTAGAGAACTAGCTGAGCTTATAAAAATGAATGCAATAGATTTTAAAAACTTAGAAGATTCAGAAGCTGACTCTATTATGGGAGAGTATACAGGAGCTGGAACTATATTTGGTGTTACAGGTGGAGTTATGGAAGCTGCTTTAAGATCAGTTAAAGATATTGTTGAAGGTACGTCACTTGAAAATATAGATTATAAAGAAGTTAGAGGATTTGAAGGTATAAAAGAAGCTACAGTTAAAATTGATAATGTTGATTATAATTTAGCTATAGTTAGTGGTGGAACTAATATATTTAAATTTTTTCAAGAGAATTTAGTTCAAAAAAATAATTATCACTTTGTAGAGTTTATGGTTTGTCCTGGTGGATGTATTAATGGTGGAGGGCAACCTCATTTAAAAGCTTCTATAAAAGAGGATACAGGATATAAAGAATTAAGAGGAGAAGTTCTTTATTCTCAAGATAGAAATAGTGAGATTAGAAAATCTCATAAAAATCCATCTGTATTATCAATGTATGAAAACTATATAAATATAGAGAAAGAAAGGGCTCATCACCTTTTCCATACAACGTATAAAAATAAAAATTCTTAATTTTTGAATCACGAGTCAAAAAAAGCTTGCAATTTTTGTAAAGTTGAACTATAATTCAAATATAAAGATTCTTTATCATTGCTAGAAATTAATCTGACAGGATTAATTATTCCCCCCACAATTAGCGGTGTTTTAAATTTTTAATCAACCCTTACAAATTCATGGGAAAAGAGGATGTAGTTTATATCCTCTTTTTCTATATATAAATTTATTTTTTAAAATATTTGCTTTAAATTTTTGTGTAAAGTTGTAAAACAATTTTCTTATATATCATATAGTGAAATTTTACAAAACTACCATAACTCTTTTGTGGTAGTTTTTTTTATTGAAAAAATAGAAGGTGGGGATAAATATGAGTTATTTAAGTGCGGTAAATGATGTTTTTAGTTTTTTAAATCCAATAACGGATGTTCTGTGGGAGTTTCCAAGAAATTTTGAATTTTACAAAAATATCC
>NZ_JBOFKN010000046.1:0-2450 GCF_051657365.1 Paraclostridium sp. | reverse complement strand
AAATCATGTGCAACTTGCCTTACTAGCTTCTTCGACCACGTCACTAAAGAAGTCGATGTCGGGAAGTGTGTAGTTGTTATCTATTTAGATATGCATAAAGCTTTTGATCAGGTTCCGCATAACAGATTAGCACTGAAACTTGAGAACCTAGGTATATCTGATCCACTTTTAAAGTGGCTTAAATCCTTTCTTTCTAATAGATTGCAATCTGTAGAAATTAATTCATGCATTTCATCCTCTCTCCCAATTACTAGTGGAGTTATTCAAGGTAGTGTATTAGGACCTCTTCTGTTTCTAATATACATTAATGATTTTAGCTCCATACTACATACTGGCATCCCATTTCTCTTTGCTGACGACTGTAAGTTAGTATTTTCCTTTCCTATTAATCAAATGGCAATGTATATTGAATTAATTCAGCAAGACCTCCAGGCTATTAGTGAATGGAGTAAAACCTGGCTCTTACATTTTTCTGTGAATTTGTGTAGTGTATTGCCCATTCGCTGTACTATACCAGCCGGTACTTTCACGTTATTAGGGTCAGATATCCCCATCACCTCCTGCGTCCGTGACTTAGGCGTTTTATATTCAAACTCTCTTAACTTTTCAGAATTTGTCCATAAACAAGCTGCTAGAGCAAAACAAATGTTAGCCAGAATTAATATTAATATACACGACAAGCAAGCTAGACTAATACTTTACAAAACGTGCGTTAGACCAGGGCTTGAATACGCATCATTCTTACACACCAATTTAAAAGTAGTTGATAAACTTAAATTAGAATCGCTTCAACGTTCATTTACCAAGCGTCTAATTGGCGACAACGAAAGCCTCACCTATCGTGAACGATGCCTTCTTCTAAACCTTGATCCCTTGTGGCTTCGTCGACTAAAGATAAATCTTTCTTTATTCCACAATCTTTTGCATGCTATGGATCATTCTAATCCCTCAGTTTCTCTGCATCTTAAAAAGCATTATAGTCTACGCAACAACATTTCATCTCTTAGACCAATTTTATCTAAAACTAAACTCCGTTCAAATTTCTTTCTTGTGAAATATGTTAAAATCTGGAACCTTTTACCTCCTCATATCCAGACTATAGATTCTAACACTAATTTTCGAAATGTAATAAAGCGATTGCTAACTCCCGATTTTGTTAAGCACATTGCTGGTCCGTATATAGATAATGATCACTTATATGAGATTGGTCTCCCTAATATATAATAACCTTAGCTTATCTTCATAACGTAGCATCAAAAAGTTCTCATCAATCAAAACTGTAAATATACATTAAGTAGATCATGTTTAACTCTTTGATCTGATTTTATTGTCATAATCAAATAACTATACTTTACTGCTATCCTACCCATCTACACGAGCACAACTCCGACATTGTCAATTTGAAATACTCAGAAATGAATTGAATGAACTTGTGCAAGATGCCCTTGGAATCAACAATTTCGTGCTTCTGTTTAGTCAACATTATCTCATTGTCTCCAAGATGAGCAAGCTCTCTTTGTTACGTTATACCTTCTAAGTGACCTTGCTATCTTCGTTTTATTATCCTTTTTTATACTTGAAATACACATGCTACGCCCACAATCCAACGGATTGAAGTAGAAAGACTCTGACAATGTGCACTTGATCTTCGACGCTTCACCATCTGCAGCATTTCCACCATCCAACTTGAGATATCCAAGCAACTCAACAACTAATAGGATAAACTCTAATCTTCACAACATACCACAATCGTTGCTACAGTGAGTACCGAACACAGGCACCAACAATCTTGCGCAAATTCATCAAGGCAATTATCCATCCCCGGAGTATGTGATCAGCAGTAGAAGCAGCTACCAACTCTCCCCTCATGGTTCAAGGAATCTGTATCTTGTACAGTTTCTAACTTTAGTGCCGTTACACACTCAAAACGATGGATTCACATGCCATTACAAGTGCTTTCACTCAATCATTTGCACATATTGTATGGTGGATGTTATTCACTCTTGATATTACTTGGCACTATTTGTTTCAGCTAACTGAACATCACTCACAATTAGTTTTCTGCTTCTGATTACTCAATTACTGATTTATTGATGCTTCAATTCATCACTATATCTTATTATCTATGCAAATATTATTTATTCAGTAAAGATGTTCCTCTTTTATGATATTCGAAAATCATTCCTTCATTGAAACTTTACTACACAACATGTAGCTTCCCATTTAAAGACTTTATCAACTGAATATTCTTATAATCTGTAACCTTACCTGTTCTTTAAATGTAAAGTTTGATCATGTCCTTTAAAGGCCATGCCTCACATTCGTGAGAATAAAGTATTATTATTATTATTATTATTATTATTATTATTATCTACTTACAACGATCAACTGCAAAGTTAAATTTACAAAACATTTTCCTAATTCTGTCACAACTTGTGACTAAAGATATT
>NZ_JBOFKN010000045.1:0-1490 GCF_051657365.1 Paraclostridium sp. | reverse complement strand
ACTTGAGAGTTCAATGCTATGATTAAAAAAGGATTTGCGACATTAACAGTCACGCTTGTTTTGAGCGCGATCGCTTTGATTGCTGTATTTTATTTAAGCAAAGGCATGTTATTTAATGCAAAGAAAGCGAACGATGAAGTTGTTTACTATGAAGCCTATAATGCAGCACATTCAGGAATGACTCAGGCTCTTAAAACCGTAACGAAAAATAATAAAAGGTTGCCGTGCTTATTTGAAAGTAAAGAAACGAAGAATAATGGAACGGTAAATAATAACTGTTATTGTCGGCCTGATGATAACGCCGTAAATGAAAATAGCGAAGTGGTTTGCGAAGGTCAGTTTTCATTTAATGGTGAACAAAAAGAAAATTCAAAGCTAATTTCCACATATAGAACTACAATTCGTCATGATAAAAGTGGCCTTTTTGAAATAGTATCGGCCGGTCAGGCGAATGGTTTTGAAGCTATATTACGTACTGTATACCAATCTATTGGTGGGATGAAAACGATACCTAAATCCGCAATTGTGTCTACTGGTGATGTATATATTGTGGGTAATACATACTTTCATATTGCAGATGGCAGTGTTACTGGAGGGAGTGTCGAAACGGGAGGGAAGCTATTTTATGATTTACATCAGGGCTCTAAGACACCTAACTATGATTTTAAAATGATAGGCGATGATACTGGGATCAGTGTTGATCCGTCACATGGACAGAAGCCAGTAGATGAAACAAAGGGATTTAATCAGAATAAAGATATTAATGATAAAAATAGAGCAAGTTCTGTATATTTAGGTGAAGAGTTTAAGAAATCAAAAGCAAAATTTCTAAATATGGCCGATGTTAAAGTCGATTCTGGCTCAAAATGCGAGGCGGTAATTAAGTCAATGCCTGATGCAAAAAATAAAGGGAAGTTGGCTAATCATATCTGGCTTGATCTTGATGCGAGCTCCATTCATGAGTTTCAGGTTTATCCTTATATTGGCGCAGGGTACCCATCTGTTTGGGGATGTAATTTGGGTGGGAAGCTTCCATCACCATCAGAAAACGAGCCAGCTAATATAGTAATCAATCTTACAGGCTTGCCAAAAGAAGACTCTCAAGCATATAAATACATCACAGATCCAGAGAAAGGTTTGATTTTTTATACTGAAGGCGGTTCGAACTATAGGGGTATGATATCTCTTATTGACAGTGTAAAAGATTCTAAGGTGAATCTTCGTTTCTACGCTGGAGATACAGTTACTATGGTCGGTACTATTTTATTAGATAGCCAAGGTAAGGCGTGGTTTGAATCATCATTTAAGTTAACGTACGACTCAAAACTACTTAATGACATGAGTGATAATTTAAAGTCTCAGGGAATTATGGCCGGCTCATGGAGTGATTATTGATGGTTATTTCACACTCGCGTGGCTTTGGTTTAATTGAAGTTCTGGTGGCAATGCTGGTGATTGCCATAACGGTTCCCGCCTTGTTTGCTCTGCAA
>NZ_JBOFKN010000044.1:0-1198 GCF_051657365.1 Paraclostridium sp. | reverse complement strand
CCTTAGCTTTCTCTTCAATAGAGTTTTTGTCCCCTATTTTAAATTCAAATATTAACCCATAATTTCTTTTATCTTTAGGTTCTAAAGCTATATCATATCTTCCATATCCACTTTCTCTATTAGAAGTTATTATATATTTGTCTCCTAATGTTAAAAGTAAACCTAGCATAAAGTGATGATAGTACTTTTCACTATCCCCTGTATCATGATAACTTATAGCTGAGGCATACATTTTTTTAAATCTATTCACAAATGAAGTTAGATTCCCCAAAAACAGATCTTCCATCATAAGACCATAAAAATGTACATCTCCTTTTGTATACGTTTCTATAAAACTTTGTCTAAAGAAACTTTTAATCTCTTGGTTAGGTATTTTTAATGAATATGATTTAAGTCCAGTTATTGTAGAAATTCTTACATCTTCATATGTTAAATATCCTGAAAATAACATTAAAGACCAAATAGTATTTATATTATCTAAATCATCAAAAATTATATTCTCCGAAATTGTTTCCCATATTGTTTCACCTTTAAATACTAGCTCTAACTCTTCAAATACCTTTTCATCGTTTTTAGTCAATAATTGTTTTATCAAGGTATTATCACTTGTATTTACCCAATAAGGATTTAACTCATTTTTACTAGCAAAATTAATTAATGACCATGGATTATAAACTAACTTATTTCCAAACTTATATCCGTTATACCATTTTTTAACCTCTTCTAATTCATACTCTAATTCATAGTATTTTAATAACTCTTCTACTTCCTCTTCAGTTAAACCAAAATGATTAAAATCTCTATCTAAAATTGTTGATACTGCAAGATTATTTAATCCTGAAAAGATGCTTTCTTTTGCGACTCTTAATATCCCTGTAAGTACTGAAAACTCTAAATATGGATTTCCTTTTAGTGCCGCACTTAAAAAGTTTCGAAAGAAAAATATTGCCTTATCGTAATATCCTTGTGAATGTGCTGTAACTAACGGTGTATCATATTCATCTATTAGTATTATTACTTTTTTTTCATAAAACTTGAAAAGGTATTTAGATAGATTTTTTAACGCTCCTACAAAATCTCCTTTTTCATTTAAAAATTCTATTTTATCGAAATCTATTTTTTCACTTTCATCTAATTTTTCCTTAACATATCTCTTAGAATTAAATATATTTTTCAATAATTTTTTCATCTCTTCAAG
>NZ_JBOFKN010000043.1:0-3725 GCF_051657365.1 Paraclostridium sp. | reverse complement strand
ACTACGAATTTGAAAAGAAATGGGGAAAAGATACAACCTTGTCGAACAACACTTTTAGTGTTGACGGTTGGGGAAACTTTACCGTAGATATTCCCAGTCAAAGTCTGACCCCCACCTCATCGTGGTGACTGGGTGAACGGTGCGCAGCAGTGTACCGGCCAACGGGGGCAGCAACAGAATAAATCGGGCTAACCCCCCATTATTCTGTAAACAACAGGGTTGTGTGTCCAACAACAGTGAGTCCCTTAGACGGAGCCTCTCGACCGTATGGGGGCCTCCCGGGCAGGGGACCTACGGTTTGTTCAAAATTTGCCGACACCAAAGGGTGTCTCCCTGCCCAATGTCTTAAGCTGGGGCTGTGGAATGTGCGTGGTTGTAGCACTGAGTGGAAACTGTCGAGCATCGCAGAACAGGCTGCTGAAAGGAAATTCCATATTCTTACTCTAACGGAAACTCGCATGAAGTCATGCAATTATAAGCTTAAGCCTAATATAAGGATATATAACTCTGGACCTGGGGAAAACCAAAAATTCGGTGGTGTGTGCTTCATGGTAATCGATGACAGAAGTTTCGAAGTGACCGATTACCATGAACTGTCAAACCGATTAGCAATACTAATTATCACGTCTGCTGGAACGAAAGTTGGCATAATAGGGGCATATGCTCCTACTGAATGCTCGGAAGATGAAGACATCAAGGATGACTTTTATGCTAAGTTAACAGAAGCCACTAAACTGTGCGATAAGCTATCTGATACTACGATTGTTATGGGTGACTTCAACTGCAGGTTAGGGAACGATGTACAGGAGCTATATGGACCGATAATAGGAAAAGAAGTGGTAGATGTAAGTAGGACATCGGAGAACGGGATGAGACTATTGGACTACTGTTATAACCATCTAATGCGTATAGAGAATACCTTTAAAGTTAAACGGCCACACAAAAAGTTCACTTGGTACCATCCAGGTACAGGTAATGGTGCAGTATTAGACTACGTACTGATGAGGAAAAATAAATATATTTCCATTAATGACGTACGTGCAAGCAGATCGGCTGAAGCAAACTCTGACCATGTATTACTTACAGTGATTGCGCAAATCTCAAATGGTAAGAAACACAAGTGTAGAAAGTGGATAGACAACAAAGGTGGGGGCAGAAAGATCTGTTCAGCAGAAACTGCTGAACTAATCAGATGGCACCCACAAAACTATCAAGCAATACTTGCTGATAGGCTGCCAGATGACTGCAATTATGAAGAAATCGTAAAAGCGGTCTTGGATTCTGCGGGAAAAGTAAGAGTACCGCGGAAGAAGACGAAAGCCTGGTTCGACGATGATGACCAGGAACTGCACGATGCCATTAGAAAACAAAAGTCACTGAGGTTAACATGGCTTAGGACTAACTCAGCAAATACTGAGGCCGAGTATAAACAGCAAAGGTATACAGTAAGACGACTGGTTCGGCAAGCAAAAACTAACTACATCAATAAGTTGGCCACTGAATTCGACTACTTAATAAAAGGAAACGACACACATAGGGCATATGAACTACTGAAAGATGTAGTACGCCTAGCATCTGGCAAATGGATAGACCCAAGGAAAGAATGCAATTCCATTTGTAGTAATACACTCTGTCAACACTATGCTGAACTATTTAGTGCGCATAGCGCAAACAGTGCTGATACATTGCGTCCATACACAGAACTGGATAAGGAAAATGACTTCACCATGTGCGAACTAGTGGAGGCATTAAAACGATTGCGCAACGCCAAAGCTCCAGGACGGAACGGAGTTAGGCCAGAATTGATCAGGCACGGTGGCTCGGAGCTGCGGCTAGCGTTGCTACGATACTTCAACAAATGTTGGAGAGGAGAGTGTTCTATTCCAAGAGAGTGGGTAGATGCCGATGTACTCAGTATTTACAAACAGAAAGGCAGCAGAAAGAGTGCTAATAACTACAGAAGCATTTTTCTCCTTGATGCCATCGGCAAAGTGTATGCCACCCTAGTGTGTGATCGAATTAGTAGATTGAGTGAAAGTCGAATAGCTAACTCACAGTTTGGGTTTCGCCAAAACCGGTCCACAGAACAGGCTATTCTCTGTTTAAGGCACATCATCCAAAATGCAATAGACCATAAGGCAGAAACGGTAATAACTTTTGTTGATCTAACAAAAGCATTTGATACACTGCCGAGACACCTTATCCAGAGGTGCCTCCAGAATATGGGATGCTCTTCAAACATAATGGAGAGTGTGAATGCATTAATGAATGATCCAGTATGTCACCTCAAAGGTAGTGATGAGACCTTTACCATGAAAAGAGGTGTGAGGCAGGGTAGTAAAGAAGGGCCATTACTCTTCAATATTGCCTTCAACACGATCCTAGAGGAAGCCTTTGCAGAGGTCAAAAACTCAGTTGGGATGACAGACCAAAATGGATATGGCTGGGAGCTGAAACATATTGAGTATGCGGATGACCTATGTATCATTACTAGGTCTGTTCGGGAAGCTGAAGATATCTTGGTGATCCTCGCAAAGACATTAAATGACTATGACATGCAAATGTCATATGATAAAACAAAATGGATGATAATTAGTGAGGAGGATACGTCCGACAAGCTAATAACGGTTGAAGGACACCAGATAGAGAAAGTTAAATGTTTCAGTTACCTTGGCTCTCCGGTATCCAGTGATGGCGACCCAACTGAAGCTGTTAGACTGAACATTAGAAGGGCTAGACAGTGTCTGGTAAGATTACGCCCGTCTCTCCGATCAGATAGAATACATAACACCACGAAAGCCAAAGTTATTGAAACGTTCATAAAGCCTGTACTACTGTATGGCCTTAGCACGATTGTGCTAAGGGCGACAGATAATGACAAGATGGAGGCGGTCCTCAATACCGCCAGAAGAATGTGTCTGGGGATATGGAACAAGCGTGAGATGAAGAATGTAGACCTAGCAATTAAGATACCCATAAGAAACGTCGCAACTCAGATACAACAACGTCGCATGAACTTGTGGACATCAATCCATAAGAAAACTGATAACTTAGCAAAAATAGTAATGCATAGTAAACAGCAGCGTTGCAACTGCAATCGGAAGGCATACACGAAAAATTGGTTAAGGCAACTTGGGGAAGACTGTAAGGAAATTTTCGATGGGAAGCACAAACAATGGATCAATGAGCCGTCAAGGGTTGTCTTAAAAGACGATCCTAGAAAGAGGCCTAAACTGGTTGGTCAAAGAGCCAGACCCATAAAGTGCTCCAGAGATAGCTGTTTTCGAATGTTCGCCACGTACAAAGAAATGTATCATCACGTACGTGGTGATCATACTATCTCAGAAATGACAGAATCACTGAACAGACCGAACCAAGACCTTATATATAATTGCCCTAACACAGAGTGCTCCAAGTCATATAAAACTGAGGGTTGGCTCAAAAAACACATACGTGAATGCCACCCACAGATGGAGCAAGTAGGCCAGCTCAAGAAAGCAGGAGGACAAGCGAGTAGTACGACTGTCATAAATAGAGAAGTTAGAACCTTGGAAGTAAACCTTCAGAAGTGCCCATATGAAGGGTGTACAAAGAGCCTCCCCACGTGGAAAGCAATTGTCAAACACTGCTACAGAGACCACAAATATTCCGCAACCACGCGCAAACCAACAGTACCCGGCAAAAGACAATCAACTATCGAACCCCGGTAGTTGAGCCATTTGAAC
>NZ_JBOFKN010000042.1:0-15031 GCF_051657365.1 Paraclostridium sp. | reverse complement strand
AAATAATGAAATAGGCATTTTGAATGTTGAAATTACAATACTAAACAAGAAAATTAGTTTAACAAATTCAAATCAAAAAACAGATGAAAAAATTATAATTAGAATAATACTAAAAAAATAAATCAAAAAAATTTAAGTAAGTACAAATTTTTTGTAGGAAATTTGAAGGTGTTTGTAGAATATTCAATATAAATAGATTCGCCAACACGTTGCTCAAAACAATTTCACTGTGAAGTGGATAATATAAATTTATTATAGGAGGATATTTTATGGAGCTTAAAATAAGTGATTTGCCTCCACAATTTGAAAATATAGCAGTTAAACTTGGAATAGATATAACCAAAGTGCTATTTGAAGAATTTGGAGGAACATCTGTGTACTTTCCTACTGAAAAAATGATATATAAAGAATCTCGTGATAGAGAGATCTTATCGAAATTTAATGGATTTAACATAAAAGAATTGGCTAGTAAATATAATATGTCTGAGAGCTATGTTAGAGCTATTATACGTCAGAAAAAGACTGGGTAATTGACAACAATATGAGTTGGAAAATAAAAATAAAGAGATATAAATCTATTTTTTTAGATTTATATCTCTTTTAATTTTTATTATTTAATTCATATATTTTGATACTTAATAACTATATTATCTTAACATGCTATATAAATTTTTAGGATTTTCTAATTTAGGTACAAGAACTTGAGGAACTCCTATATTTTCTTCTTTATCAATGTCATACATTAATCGTAAAATTGAAAAATCTTCCAAAGCAAAACCTACTGAATCAAAAATAGTAATTTCATCAGGTTTTCTATCTATAGGCTTTCCAGTTTTAATTACATTCCAAATTTCAGTCACTTTAAAATCTTTGTCCATATGCTGAATTTCACCTTCTATACGACTTTGAGGTTCAAATTCAACATATACATCCCCCATATTAAGAACTGTGGAATCAAGCTCAGTCTTACCAGGGCAATCTCCACCAACCCCATTTATATGCATACCTGGTTCAACCATATCTGGTGTAATAATTATAGCATTTTTCTTATCAGCAGTAACAGTTGTTATAATATCAACACCTTTGCACGCCTCTTTTGTACTACTACATTTTATTAATTTAAGGTTAGTTACATCTTTTAGATTATCCATCAATTTGCTAGTAGCTTTTGGGTCTACATCATAGCAATAAATTTCTTCTATACCTAATATGTAATGAAAAGCAAGAGCTTGGAATTCACTTTGGGAACCATTTCCAATCAGTGCCATTTTCTTTGGATTAGGTTTAGCTAAATATTTTGCAGCCATTACTGAAGTAGCCGCTGTACGAATAGCTGTTGTTAATGTCAATTCACTTAAAAATAATGGAAATCCAGTTGATACTTCTGCTAAAAGACCGATACCCATTACTGTTAAAAAATTATCTTTAGGATTTTCAGGATGTCCATTTACATATTTAAATGAATAAAGTTCTGCATCCCCTATAGGCATTAATTCAAGGACACCTATATCACTGTGATGTGCAGTTCTAGGCATTTTTTGAAACTCATTCCAACGTTTATAGTCACTTTCTAAATATGGAATAAGACGTTTCATAACATTTTCTGGACCAACTGATTTTAAATATTTTGCCATAGTAGGCAAGTCAATATATCTTGTTTTCAATGCTTCCATTTTAACACCTCTCCTATAATTAAATTTTTATATTTGTAAATTTTAAACATTAATTGAAAAACGTTTTCAAATTTTATTGTATCAGTCAATTAAACTTATTTCAATCTTTATTGGAAAATATAACAATTGGTGCAGTTAAGTTTTGAAAAATTTTTTAAGTCACGATATAGTGTAAATTATCCAATGAGACAGATATAGATATATTAATTGGAAATAGTAGATGAATTAATGTATACTCTTAAATACACTATTATATTTTAATAATATCTTTAGGAATTAAATAGTAGAGGTATTATTTGATTTCAGTTTTGTTAAAATAAATAGTGGTGGTTAAATATTCTAAAGATGTTTTCCCAAAAAAAGTGGATAGCACTCGTGCTATCCACTTTTAATTTTATTTAATTAACCTCAATAGATTTTAATACATTATTAGCACTGTCATCAACAGTTAACACTTCTTTCACACAATCTAGACTTATACTAACTATATTATCAACTGCAGTAGTCGTAAAATAACCTATATGGTTAGTAAATAATACATTTTCCATATTTAATAATTTCTTTATTTGTGGATCAGTAAGGTCATGGTGAGGTATTACTTGATTTAAAAAATAACCTTCAGTTTCAAATGTATCTAAGGCAGCTCCCAAAATAGTACCATTTTCTAAGGCTTCGATTAAATCATCAGTATTTATAATTCCACCTCTACCAGCATTTACTAAAAATGAATTTTTTTTCATGAGTTTTAAATTATCTTTATTTATCATATATTTTGTTTCTTCCGTAAGAGGGGTATGTATAGATACAACATCTGCTTCTTTAAGAAGTTCTTCTAAAGTGTCTTTATAAGTTAAAATATCTTTTAATGACTCGTTTTCATAAGCATCAAAAGCTATAACATTTGCTCCTAAACCTTTGAATAATTTAGCAGCAGTAGAGCCTATCTTACCTGTACCAACTATCCCAACTGTAATAGATCTAACTTCTCTAGCTATTAAATTTGCTGACCATCTGAAGTCTCCTGCATGAACATTTCTATATATAAGATGCATGTTTCTAAGTAAGTTCATTGTCTGAGTTACAGCAAGTTCTGCTACTGAGTTTGGAGAATAGGCAGGTACATTTGTTACAATAAGATCATTTTTAATGGCTTGATTTAAATCAATCATATCAACTCCAGCTGTTCTAGATGCTATTTGTTTTATTCCAAATTCCTTTAACTTTTCATAAATTATAGCCTCATCAATTGGATTAGTTTGTTGAATTGAGATTCCATCATAACCTTTGACCTTATCAACGGTTAATGCTGATAGACCTTCTTTAATTGTATCGACTTGAATATTATTTCCATTCTCCTCAACCCACTTTGATATTGCAGGCAATTCATGTTCGCGTGTACTAAACATCAATATTTTCATATTAAAGCCCCCTTGTTTTTCAATAGACAAGCTAGTATACAATTAAAAAAATATAAAAAATAGATACTATAACAGTATAAATGTATGATTAGCTTATCTATTAATTATTTATTAGTTATATAATGCTTTTGAATTTAATCCTAAGTCATTATATAAAAATAAGCATAGCTATAAATAGCATATTAAAAATTAAAAAATTAACTAATAATATGCTTTGATGCTTAAATCATATCATGCAGTTGTTAATTTTACAACAATGTAAAATTATGATTTATTAGATAAATATTTTAAATTCAAATTTTATTTAAAGTCTAAAATTCGTAAATACTTGCATTTTGCAATAGTAGTGTTGTACTTTGCAATGAAAATACATTAATTATATTTGAATTGATTGTATATGGAATATGGAAAAACCTGTAGAAATTAACGATTTAGTGAAAAAATTAAAAGTTGGCATGATAAATGCTTAACAAATTAGTTAGGAAACAAAATATAAATCTAAAATTTTCCAAAAATTATTTTTTTATAATTTTAATTAATAAATTAAATTCATAAAAATTTACAATTTATAGGAGGTTGAATTATGGATAATAAAGCATTACTAGATGGTGTTAGAGTTGTTGAATTATCAAGTTTCGTAGCAGCGCCTTGTTGTGCCAAGTTACTTGGAGACTGGGGAGCTGAAGTAATCAAAATCGAACCACTAGGTGGTGATGGTATAAGAGTTATGGGCGGAACTTTTAAATCTCCGTGTACTGATGATGAAAATCCAATGTTTGAATTGGAAAATGGAAATAAAAAAGGTATTAGTGTAAATGTTAAAACAAAAGAGGGAGTTGAAATTCTTCATAGACTCTTATCTGAATCAGATATATTCGTTACAAATGTTAGAGAGAAAGCTCTTGCTAAAATGGGTCTTACTTATGATCAGTTAAAAGATGATTTTCCAGGACTTATACATGCTCACATATTAGGATATGGAGAAGAAGGTCCATTAAAAGATAAACCAGGATTTGACTATACAGCATATTTTGCTAGAGGTGGCGTAAGTCAATCTCTTATGGAAAAAGGAACTTCACCATGTAATACTGCTGCTGGATTTGGTGACCATTATGCTGGAATATCACTAACATCTGGTATTTTAGCAGCTCTTTATAAAAAACAAATTACCGGTGAAGGAGACAGAGTAACAGTAAGTTTATACCATACAGCACTTTATGGAATGGGAATAATGCTTACAACGTCTCAGTATGGAAATGAAATGCCTATATCAAGAGCAGAACCAAATAGTCCACTTATGACTACATACAAATGCAAGGATGGTAAATGGATACAACTTGCTTTAATTCAATACAATAAATGGCTTCCAAAATTCTGTGAAGTTATAAATAGACCAGAAATAATAACTGATGATAGATTTAATGACATAAAGGTAATGCCAATGAATGTTGATGAAATGGTAAAAATAGTAGAAAAAGCAATGCTTGAAAAAACATTAGATGAATGGTCTCAATTATTAGACGAAGCAGACCTTCCTTTTGAGAAAGTCCAAAGTTGCGAAGATATACTTAATGATGAGCAAGCTTGGGCAAACGATTTTCTATTTAAAACTACATATGAAAATGGAAATGAAGGTGTCTTAGTAAACGGTCCAGTTAAATTTAAAACTATGGATATTAAAGAATATACACCAGCTCCTAGACTTGGACAACATACCAAAGAAGTTCTTAAAAAGATAGGATACACTGATGAAGAAATATTAGATATGGTTAATTCTCAAGCTATTAAAGTGGATACTGCCAAAGAACTAGTCTAGGAATATAAAGGGGAGACTAAAAAATGTACACAATGGGATTAGATATAGGATCAACTGCATCTAAAGGACTCATTTTAAAAGATGGAAAGGAAATAGTAGCTTATTCTACAATACCCTCAGGTACAGGAACTAGCGGTCCAGCTAGAGTTCTTGAAGATTTGTATAAAAAACTTAATATAAAAGAAGATGATATCCAAAATACTGTAGTAACTGGTTATGGGCGCATGAAATATGCAGATACTCACAAACAAATAAGTGAGTTGAGTTGTCATACTAAGGGTGTAAAATTTCTAATACCTACAGCTAGAACTGTAATAGATATTGGAGGACAAGACGCCAAAGCACTTAAGCTTGATGAAAATGGAGTAATGCTAAATTTCTTGATGAATGATAAATGTGCAGCAGGAACAGGCAGATTCTTAGATGTTATGGCAAAGATTATTGAAGTAGATGTATCTGATCTTGGGGATATATCAATGAAATCTAAAGAGGAAGTATCTATAAGTAACACTTGTACAGTTTTCGCTGAATCAGAAGTTATATCACACTTATCAAATGATATAGCTATAGAAGATATAGTTGCAGGAATTCATACTTCAGTTGCTAAAAGAGTTGCAAGTTTGGTAAAAAGACTTGGAGTAAAAGAAGATGTAGTAATGGTTGGGGGAGTTGCAAAAAACACAGGTGTAGTTAAAGCTATGGAAAAAGAGCTAGGAACTAAAATAATAGTTCCTGAAATACCTCAACTTACTGGAGCCTTAGGAGCAGCTATATATGCTTATAATGCAATAAAAAAATAATAGTAAAGAGGGATGAAAATGTCTGAAATAAAAGATGCTAAAACAGTAATTAATGAGCTCTTAGCTGAGCAGTATGCAAATGCCTTTAAAGCTAAAGAGGAAGGTAGACCAGTTGGTTGGGCCACTTCAGTATTTCCTCAAGAGTTGGCAGAAGTGTTTGACTTAAACTTATGTTACCCTGAAAATCATGCAGCAGGAGTAGCAGCAAAGAAAGAATCTCTAGATTTATGTGAAAGAGCAGAGGCAAAAGGATATTCTCTAGATTTATGTGCTTATGCTAGAGTAAATTTTGGATTTTTAGAAAAAGGAAAAAGTGATACTTTAAACATGCCAACACCAGACTTCTTGCTATGCTGCAACAATATATGCAATCAAGTTATAAAATGGTATGAAAATATATCAAAAGAATTAAATATTCCTATGATTATGATAGATTTGCCTTTCAATAATGAAGACCATGTTACAGATGAAAGAGTTGAGTACATTAAATCACAGTTTGAAGAAGCAATAAAGGAACTTGAAAAAATATCAGGCAAAAAATTTGATCCTAAAAAGTTTGAAGAAGTAATGAAGATATCTGCTGAGAATGGTAGGCTTTGGAAATATTCAATGAGCTTACCTGAAGGATCTGATCCATCTCCAATGAACGGATTCGACTTATTTACTTATATGGCAGTAATAGTGTGCGCTAGAGGTAAAAAGGAAACTACAGAAGCATTCAAAATTTTAATAAAAGAATTAGAAGAAAACAAGAAAAATAAAGTGTCTACATTTAGAGGCGAGGAAAAATATAGAATCATGATGGAAGGAATACCTTGCTGGCCTTCTATAGGTTTTAAAATGAAAACACTAGCAAAATATGGTGTTAATATGACAGGTAGTGTTTACCCACATGCTTGGGCACTTCAATATGAAGTTAACGATTTAGATGGAATGGCAAGAGCTTACAGTGGAATGTTTAATAATGTTAATTTAGATAAGATGACCGAATTTAGAATTAACTCTTTAAGAGATGGTAAATGTGATGGAGCCTTCTACCATATGAATAGAAGTTGCAAACTTATGAGTTTGATTCAGTATGAAATGCAAAGACAAACTGAAGAAGTTACAAAAATACCATCAGCTGGCTTTGATGGAGATCAAGCCGATCCTAGAGCATTTACTAAAGCTCAATTTGAAACTAGAATACAAGGTCTAGTTGAAGTTATGGATGAGAGAAAAAATCTTAATAGAGGTGAAATATAATGGAAGTTATTTTAGCAACAATGAAAGAATGTGTTGAAAATCCAAATGAAGTTATAAAAAAATTTAAGAAAGATACTGGAAACAAAGCTATAGGATGCTTTCCAGTTTACTGTCCTGAAGAAATAATCCATGCAGCAGGTATGCTTCCTGTTGGAATCTGGGGTGGGCATACTGAACTAGATTTAGCAAAGCAATACTTCCCAGCATTTGCTTGTTCAATAATGCAATCATCTTTAGAATTTGGGTTAAAAGGCGCTTATAATGAGCTTTCAGCTGTTATAATACCTGGAATGTGTGATACATTAATTTGTTTGGGTCAAAACTGGAAAGTGGCTGTTCCACAAGTACCGTACATAGCTTTAGTTTATCCTCAAAATAGAAAACTAGAGTCAGGAGTTAAATATCTAGTAAATGAATTTAAAAATATAAAAAAAGAATTAGAAAAAATATGTGGTTATGAAATAACAGAAGAAAAGTTACAAGAAAGTATAGATATCTATAATGAACATAGAAAAGTAATGCAAGAGTTTGTAGAGATATCTCCTAAATATCCAAAAACAATAAAACCTTTAGTTAGAAACTTAGTTATAAAAAGTGGATTCTTCATGAGAAAAGAAGACCATACTGAGTTGGTTAAAAACCTTATAGCTAAGTTAAAAGAAATGGAAACTGAAGAGTGTGTAGGAAGAAAAGTTATACTTACTGGTATATCACTAGATTCAAAAGATATTTTAGATATCTTAGAAGAAAATAATATAACTGTTGTTGGAGATGACCTAGCACAAGAGTCTAGACAATTTAGAACTTCAGTTCCACAAGGAAAAGATGCACTAGAAAGACTTGCAAGACAATGGTCAAACATGGAAGGCTGTTCATTAGCTTATGATCCAGAGAAAAAACGTGGATCTATGATAGCAAATGAAGTAAAAGCTAAAAATGCAGATGGAGTAATATTCTGTATGATGAAGTTCTGTGATCCAGAAGAATATGACTATCCAGTAGTTAAAAGTGATATAGAGTCAAAAGATATTCCTACTCTATATATAGAGGTGGATCAACAAACATCAAATAATGAGCAAGTAAGAACTCGTATTCAAGCCTTTTCTGAGATGCTTAACTTCGCCTAAATTTATACTGTAGCAAAAATATTAGAATATAAACTGGAGGAGACTATGATATTTAATAAAGAGCAAGAACTTTTAAGAAAAGCTGTAAGAGATTTTGTAAGCAGAGAAATGGCAACTTTACCAGAAGAAATTGATAAAACTGGTGAAATGCCAAGAGAATTATTAGACAAAATGGCTCAAACAAAATATACAAGTGTTACAATACCTGAGGAATATGGGGGCGCAGGTGCCGATTATGTATCATATGCAATAATAATGGAAGAACTTAGTAGAAGATGTGCATCAACTGGTACATATGCAACTGCTGCTGCATCTTTGGTATCACTACCAATACTTAACTATGGAACTGAAGAACAAAAACAAAAATATTTAAAAGGTATTTCATCAGGAGAAATGATAGGAGCATTTGGATTAACAGAACCAGGAGCAGGTTCTGATGCTTCAGCTCAACAAACAACAGCAAAACTTGATGGAGATTATTATGTATTAAATGGAAGAAAAACATTTATAACTAATGCACCTATATGCGATTTTGCCATAGTAATAGCCGTTACAGATAGATCAAAAGGTTTAAAAGGAACAACTGCATTTATAGTAGATAGTAATTTAGAAGGATTCTCTCATGGAGCTCATGAAGATAAGATGGGTATTAGGGGAACTCAAACTTCAGATTTAATATTTGAAAATGTTAAAGTACCTAAAGAAAATTTATTAGGAAAAGAAGGTATAGGCTTTAAAATAGCAATGAAAACTCTTGATGCTGGTAGAATTGGGGTTGCCGCTCAAGCCTTAGGAGTTGCGCAAGGGGCTCTTGATGAGGCTATTAAATATACAAAAGAAAGAGTTCAGTTTGGAAAAACTCTTTCTAAATTCCAAAATACTCAGTTTACTTTAGCCGATATGGAAACAAAAGTAAATGCTGCTAGATGGTTGGTTTATGATGCCGCTCAAAAGAAAGATGCAGGTATACCTATGACTAAAGAATCAGCTATGGCTAAATATTATGCAGCTGAAATAGCTAATGAAGTTGCTTCTAAATCACTACAATTACATGGTGGCTATGGATTTATAAAAGATTATCCAATCGAAAGAATATATAGAGATGCAAGAATAATGACTATATATGAAGGTACATCAGAAGTTCAAAAAATGGTAATTGCTTCAAGCATTTTAAAGTAAATTAAACTTTTTTAAAATATTTTATACTAGTTAAATGGAGGTAAATACTTTGAAAATATTAGTTTGTGTAAAACAAGTTCCAGATACTAATGAAGTTAGAATAAACAAAGAAACGGGAACTCTTATAAGAGATGGGGTACCTAGTATACTAAATCCAGATGATGCAAATGCATTAGAAGAGGCTTTAAGATTAAAAGATACACATGAAAAATCAACAGTAACAGTAATAACTATGGGACCTCCTCAAGCAGATTTTATGCTTAGAGAATGTTTAGCTATGGGAGCTGATGAGGCTATACTTCTTAGTGATAGAGCCTTTGGAGGAGCTGATACTTGGGCTACTTCAAATACAATTGCAGCAGGAATTAAAAAAGTTGGTGACTATGATATAGTATTTGCTGGAAGACAAGCTATAGACGGAGATACAGCTCAAGTTGGACCACAAATAGCTGAAAAACTTCATATACCTCAAGTTACTTATGTACAAAAGTTTGATATAGATGGAGATACTGTAACTGTACAAAGACAGTTAGAAGATGGATACGAAGTAATTAAAGTTAAAAAGCCTGTGCTTTTAACAACAGTTAAAGAATTAAACCAACCAAGACATATGTCGGTTGATAAAATAGTAAAAGCTTTTAAAACAGAAGTAAAAGTTTGGACATTAGATGATTTGGATGTAAAAAAAGAAGAGGTAGGGCTTAAAGCATCACCGACTAAAGTATTTAAATCATTTACTCCAGATCCAAGAGGTAAAGGAGAAATATTTATAGGAAATCCAGAAGATATTGTGAAAAAGGTACTAATAGGTCTAAAACAAAAACACATTATATAAGATGGAGGTTAAAATGGATACTAAAATAAATGAAAATATAAAAGACTTTAGCTCATATAAAAATGTTTGGGTATTTGCAGAGCAAAGAGAAAATATAATTACACCAGTTGTAATAGAATTACTAGGAGAAGGTAGAAAGTTAGCTGATGAAATTGGAGTTAAACTTTGTGCAATATTACTAGGCAAAGATGTAGATTGTATGGCAAAAGAACTAGTTGAGTATGGAGCAGATATAGTCTACACTGCAGATGACTGCCTATTAGAAGATTTTACAACGGATGCTTACACAAAAGTTATATCTGATGCAATAAATGAACTAAAACCAGAAATAGTACTTTATGGTGCTACACATATAGGAAGAGACTTAGCTCCTAGGGTAGCTTCAAGAGTAAGCACTGGACTTACTGCAGATTGTACTAAACTTGAAATAGATAAAGAAGATAAAAAATTAAAACAAACTCGTCCAGCTTTTGGTGGTAATATAATGGCTACAATTATATGCCCTAACAATAGACCTCAAATGTCTACAGTTAGACCAGGTGTTATGGACAAAGCGGAGAAAAACACTTCAAACGATGGAAAAATAGTTCCTATATTATTTAATTTAACCAAAGACGATATAAGAGTAGAAGTAGTTGAAACTGTAAAAATAAAAAAAGATTTAGTATCTCTAACTGATGCAAATGTAATCGTAGCTGGAGGACTTGGAATAGGTGGAGAAGAAGGCTTTGAACCATTAAAAAAATTAGCTGACAAATTAGGAGGAGTAGTTGGTGCATCTCGTGCAGCTGTTGATGCTGGATGGATAGATCACTCTCATCAAGTTGGTCAAACAGGAACTACTGTTAAACCAAATCTTTACATAGCTTGTGGTATATCTGGTGCTATACAACATTTAGCCGGTATGCAGTCTTCTGATTTTATTATAGCTATAAATAAAAATGAATTAGCACCTATACTTGAAATAGCAGACTATGGAATAGTAGGAGATGTTAAAGAAATTATTCCACTACTTATTGAAAAAATTGATAATGTGGAAGATTTAATTGAATTAGTTAACGCATAAATTTTATAGTAAACCTAAAAAACAAGAACCTTGTATATAAGATTAATCTTATATACAAGGTTCTTGTCTTTTAATCTACAAAAATATAGTAAATGACGAAAAATGAAAAACAAAGTAAAAAATTAACAATAATTACATATTAAGCCATTTTTAAATGATATAATATTCTTAATGTGAGAACGTTATTTTTATAGTTTACCAAAGTATTTAATTTATTAAACAAGGAAGGGCTGAATAACGTGTACAATAATTTTAGGGGACTTATTAATCATTTGGAAAACCCTGCTATTTTATGTAGGGAAAATGGTGAAATATTGGAATTCAATTCACAAATGGAAAAAATTTTTAATTTTGTGGATGTAAACAAGCCATCAAATATAACAGATTTGGATCATGCATTTAGTAATGATGATTGTATTTTAAATAATAGAAAAAATATAAAACTTAGAGATTTAAACATATTTGTAGATATTCACCCTGTTAAAAGTTATGAAAATGAAATGCAATATATATATTTATTTGAAAAATCAATGATAACTGATAATGTTGTTGAAGATATAATTGAACATATAGATGAAGTTGTGGTTATATTCAACAAAGATGGCATTATAGAAAAAATGAATAGACTATGTGATGAAATATTGCCCTTTAAAAGAAAAGATGTTTTAGGGCGAAATATTGAAAAACTAGTTAATAGAGGCTTGGTTGAAGAGCCAATAATACTTAAGATGCTAGAAGTTAAGAAAAAAACTTATAAAAATATAGTCTATCCTGGGGGAAAGGTTCTAGCATACACAGCAGTTCCAATATATGATAATAAATTTAATGTAAAAGGTGGAGTACTAACTGGTAGGGATATTTCTAGAGTGATAAATTTAGATGCTCATACTAAGCATAATGGAACTATGGTTAATTCAGAATATATAAGTAAAAGTGAAGTTATGGAAAATATAAAAAATGTAGTGAAAAGAGCAGCTGCATCTGATTCAGCTATTTTTATAACTGGAGAATCTGGAGTTGGTAAAGAAATAATAGCTAGAAAAATATGCAAATACAGTTCGAGGAGAGATAAGCCATTTATAGCTATAAATTGTGGCGCAATTCCTAATGAGCTTTTAGAATCAGAGTTTTTTGGCTATGAAGAAGGGGCTTTTACTGGAGCTAAAAGATCTGGGAAAAAGGGGTTATTTGAACAAGCTAATGGTGGTACTATATTTTTCGATGAAATAGGTGAATTGCCACTTCAAATGCAAAAAAAATTACTTAGAGTTATACAAGAAAATACAATTACTCGAGTAGGTGGAAGTAATCCTATTAAAATTGATGTGCGATATGTAAGTGCTACTAATATATCAAATGAAGATTTGCATGATAATTTTAAATTTAGACAAGATTTGTATTACAGACTTAGTGTAATACCTATAAAAATACCTCCACTTCGAGAACGTAAGGAAGATATTATTCCTTTAATTGAACATTTTTTAAATTTATATAATGATAAATACAATAGAAAAGTGAAAATTTCTCCACAGGTTATGAATTTGTTAAACATACATCCTTGGCCTGGTAATATACGTGAGTTAAAAAATATTATAGAGAGATTTATAGTTTTATCAGTAAAAAATACTATAGAGGAAGATGAATTCAACATGCTTATAAACTTAGATACTTTAGCTAATGAAAACACTTTTGATAAACCTATAGTTGTAAATGATATTATAGATTTAAATGAGGCATACAAAATAGTAGATCAAATAATTATATCTAGAGCAATAGATAGATATGGTTCAATTACAAAGGCCTCAGAAAAAATAGGTATTAACTCGTCTACTATACATAGAAAGATTAAAAATGGATATGTAAAACTATAATTAATTTTTAATCTTTTTCTAATACAACAATCCTAATAGTTATATAGATTATATATAACCATTGGGATTGTTGTATGTGTAGATTATTCAATTTGTTAGAATCAAAATACATATTGTAACGATAACGGGAAGATTTTTAACTTAATATAAATTGTAGATTATGATTAAATACATTTTAAATATATTTTTAATATGTATTTAAAATATATTTAAAATGTAGTATAATTATTATTAAATAAAGATTAAATGTATATTTAATCTAAAAAAGGAGTAAGACAATTGGCTAAAAATCAAACAATTCTAACACATATGAGTTTTAAAGGCGGAAGTTCAAAGACTTGTTTAAATTTAAATTTTATACATCAATTTTGCACTAATTATCCCGATAAAAAAGTATTATTTATAGATGCCGATCCTCAATCTAATGCATCCGTATTTCTATTAGGTGAAGAAGTTATACAATCAGATATATATACTTTAAAAGATGGACTTGAAAGTAATGTTGAAATTAGTAAATTAATTTTGAAGTCTCCATTAGATAAGTTTAAAAACTTAGATGTAATAGCAAGTAATATAGATATGGTTACACTTGAGTTAATACTTAACACGAAACCAGGAAAAGAATATACACTATTAAATTATTTAACAGATGATAAAAATATAAATATCTTATCAGAATATGATTTAGTAGTATTTGATTTAAATCCTGCAATATCAGTTTTAAATACAAACGTATTTATATGTTGTACAGATATAATTCCTATAATAAATTATGGATGCTACAGCACGTTAACGGGATATGATTTATTACTAAGAACTTACGGAGATATAAAAAAAGCTCTTAGAGTAGATAAGGATGATATAAGAAAACCAGTTATAACTAAGTTTGAAAAACAAGAAAATAATAAAATAAAAATGTGGATTGAATGTGCAGAGCAAAAAGGAATTTTAGGTAATACATTTAAGCAAACAATGAGAAAATCTGTGCATTATGAAAATTCAATGCTATACAATGAAGCAATAAGTGAATATGTAAAAGTTAAAGAAAGAAAGATAAAAACTGATATAGGTAATGAAATATCGGACTTAATTAATGAGTACATAGAAATTGGAATAATAACTATTTAATGTTGATTTAAATATTATTAAATGGTTATTAAATACAGATTAATTAAGTTTTAAATACATATTAAATGTACATTTAATATATATTTAATAATAGGAGGTAGTGTATGAACGTTGAAAATCCAATGCTAAATAAGAAAAGTAGTTTATTAAATATAAAACAAAAAATAGATGAAAAATCAACTGGAGAAGAGTTTATTGAAACAAAAAACAATAATATAAATGTGCTTGATTTAATAAATAAACCTAAAGCAAAAGAAGAAAAAGTTATGCTTGGAATTAAGCTTAAAAAAGAAATTGCTGATAAAGTAAAATCTTTCTCTTATGAAAACAATATGACAGTATCTGAAGTACTGGAAGATATAGTAGGGAAGATGTTTGAATCAGTTCAATTAAATGAAGATGCTTTAATGGCTTATGAAGAAAAGTATAAAAAGAAGTCAAAGAAATCAAGCAAATAAAATTACTTTTATAAATTTAATATAAAAGAATTGGCTAGTAAATATAATATTTATAAAACCTATTATACTTCAGAAAAAGAATAGTTAATTGACAATAAAATGAATTACATTGTATTATAAGGACCTAGTGAAATTCTAGGTTTTTAACAAAAACGAAGAGCTACATATCTAATTTTAGATGTGTAGCTCTTTTTAATTTTTATTATTTAATTCATGTATATTACTGCTTAATGAATTTATACTTGTGCTTAGGTTTTCTAGCTTACCTTCTATTCGTATTAATAGATACATTGTAACGATAGCAGGAAAGCCTAAATTTGACACCAATTGCATTAAATCTAGTTCCATAATATAATTCCTCCAAATAATCTATAAATATGCTAAGAAAGCCCCTCATTGGATTAGAGGGACATTC
>NZ_JBOFKN010000041.1:0-1253 GCF_051657365.1 Paraclostridium sp. | reverse complement strand
TGCAATAGCAAACCTCATCAAAACATATGCCGGGATAAAAATTGCGGCATTTTTCTACGATGGCGCAAAGGCGGCGGGTCAATTAGCCAAGAGCATTCGTGGCACATCAGAAGAAACATCCGCACTAAAAAAAGCATGGGATCTGACAAGTAAAGGCTTTGGCATTGGCGCAGCCATAGCTGCTGGTGCATTGCGCGGATTACTCGCGATTATTCAAACAGTAACAGCCGCAATGCGCACCATGCGCGTAGCAAGCATGCTGATGTTCGGCCCATTGGTTGCTGCGGTAATGATGGCGCTGGATGTATTGTGGAAGCTTGGCGAGCAGTTTTTAGAAACCAGAAGAGCGATGAAAGCGCTTCAGGAATCACAAGCTGTTGAGGCTGAGCAAACAAAAGCGCTCGCAGAAACTTACAAGAAATACTCCGAGCAAACCGGTATTGCCATTACCTCAATGGCCGAATACAACCGGATGATCGCTGACGGCACTCTGGTTGTAGACAAGTTCAGCGGAAAGTTGATGTCTGCCGCTCAATACCAAGAGGCATTAGCCAGCCGCAGCCGCAAGAGCATGCAAGAAATTGCGGAAGCCATGGGCGGGATGTCTGCTGAAGGCGCGAAGCTGACGGCGCAGATGCAGCAGATGAAAGAGGCTGGCCGCTCAGCTTCCGAGATGGTTGATTCTCTCTTTGCATCACTCAAGAAAAATGGCGAGTTTTCAGCGACCGATGATCAGATCCAGTCAGTGGTTGAGGCTCTGGCAGCGATGGAGCGCCAAGGTTATTTAACCGGCAGCGTTCTTGAGAAGGAAATTAAAAAGCAGTTGGCAAGTCTGAGCGGGGAAGAGTTGCTCCGCTTTCGGCAGGCCAGTGAAGAAGCCTTCACGACCGTGGCCGGTGCTAGCGAAAATACCGCCAGAGCGATCAACGAATCAACCCGCGAAGCGTTCCGCCGTTTGAGCATTGATGTTGATGCGTTGCGCGGTGCTGCAACTGAAATGGGGCGAGACTTGTCGGCTAATCTTCGGTTGATAGCCTTGGATGCCAACTCATCCAATCAGGAGCTAACCTCCGCGGCGGCGGCGGCACTTAACCTAGCCAAAACGTCTGGTGATGTTCAGTTACTGCAGGAAGTCATTAAGCAAATCGGTGACTCTG
Organism: Paraclostridium sp.; assembly: GCF_051657365.1. Lineage (NCBI taxonomy): Bacteria > Bacillati > Bacillota > Clostridia > Peptostreptococcales > Peptostreptococcaceae > Paraclostridium > Paraclostridium sp. Next base: position 96 of record NZ_JBOFKN010000041.1, on the reverse strand, counting down.
GCCAGTTGACCAAAGACTCTGTTGCATCACTCATGGATCTGGCAACCAAGAAAACAGCAGAGCTGAAAACCGAATCCATCGGGCTAGCATCTGCAC
>NZ_JBOFKN010000040.1:0-1711 GCF_051657365.1 Paraclostridium sp. | reverse complement strand
TTTGCCGATGACATCGTTCATACGCAGTACTTGCATTCTCTTCATGTGTTATCTCCGATGATTGAATAAATGGTTCATCGGATATGTCAGTGGCGTAAAAAATGTTATTTAGGCCGCGATCCACTCATGGCAAGAGTGGCCGCGGCTTTCTGTTTGCGTATGAATATGCACCTAACGTGACCTCGTAACGAGGTGCGTTGTGAGCTCTTACTGTACGTGGTGGGCGTTGGACACCACTGTTTAGCCCAGTATTGAGAGGCTTGATGTGGCTAATCCACTACCTACCCCCGTACTATAATCAGGCACTTAGCGGTGGATATAGTCAAATGGTACTGAAAAAACACTCAAAAAATTGTCTTTAAATCATCGATAAATCTCGCAAAAATACGCAATAAATCATGTTGAAATCGACCATAAATCGACGTTAAATCTACATGGTAATTTACATGGAGGTAAGGTTATGGCGTATCACTCTAATGGGTACAAGACTCAAGGAAAGGCACAGAGAGGTGTTTGTAAATATAATGATCGAGAATTACGCTTCCTGTGTATGAAGCTGCAGCCGGTTGAAAAAGCTGACTGTTTATTTAATTTATTTAATAAAACATCACATGAATTGCATGCGGTGGTTGAAAGACAAGTTGATTTTTTTAGTCGTAATAAAAAGTTATATAATGATTTTTTGGGTAAAATAGGTGTAGGGTATTCTGGTTGCGGTGACAGGAATGAGAACGACTATACAAACGTGGAATATATACATGATTCCTTTATCGCGCTATGCAAACGTAGTTTGTGTTCATTAGAAAAACTTCCGAAGGAAAATGAGAGATTTGTTAATTTGGCCTTCGCCTATGTTTCATATTATGCTTTTTTGTTGGAGTGGAATTATAACCCCGTGTTTCCAAATGGGTATAGTATAGATTGCGCTGGTTCCAACGTTGACGAGAGAGATTTTTTAGGTGGGATTTTTGACTGCTTTCCTAATTTAGGGAGAGAGACTAGGTGGGAGTGTGTTTGTTTATTTATTGATTGGTGTACAGCGCGTCAGTTGAATAAAGATGTACTACTAAATAGCATTTTATCTATGTGGAAGGAAGCTAGAAAAGAAAACAGTTTTATTGATTGGTTAAATGCAAGAAAGGAACTTTATGATTGGGTTTATGGCTATGTGTCAGATACATTTTTACACGGAGGTAGGCCAAGTTGGATGAATGTTTCGGATACTGATGCTAAAGTCATTCTTTATAAGAAAAAAGACGCAGTGATTACTTTTTTTGACATGCTTTCTCCAGTTTATAAGGAGATTGTCTTCTCTAAAATTAAAAAAGCAGGTGCTCAGCAAAAATATAGAGTTAAATCACGGTTGGAAACTGCGGAGCGAAAAAAAATGCAGTTACTAATAAGTGAAGAGGTGAAGCTAAAACTAAAAAAACTTTCAGCTTGTGATGATAAATGTCTTTTTGAGGTCGTTGAAGGTTTGATTGAGGATGCTTATGAAAAACGATTTGGTAGTCGGTAATGCATCAGCAGTAAATGAATTTTCGCTTTGATTGAATTAGATGTAATTTGATTTTTAATGTAGCCTGTTTATTTTTTTTTTTGCATTTTTTTAGGCGGTGAGGTATAGGATGTGAGGCTCCATGTTGTATTGAATTCCGTTATTTTTATCATGATTGAATTTATTCTCATTTTTTATAGGCTTTTATCTAAA
>NZ_JBOFKN010000039.1:0-43269 GCF_051657365.1 Paraclostridium sp. | reverse complement strand
AAAGATTATGCGGTTGTTATAGCAAAGAGGATACACCTGTTCCCATTCCGAACACAGAAGTTAAGCTCTTTAGCGCCGATGGTACTTGGTGGGAAGCTGCCTGGGAGAGTAGGACGTAGCCGCGTAATCTTTTTTTATTATACAGAAAAGTCACTTATTTAAGTGGCTTTTATTTGCATGATAAAATATATTTTGAAAGGAGGAGCTTTAGCTATAATGATTATGCTAAAGTTATAAAAATGAAAACACCTATTATAAATTCTTTAAATAAAATTATTGATGAGGATATAATATCATTTCACATGCCAGGTCATAAAAAAGGTTTTATTTATGACTCATTAGGATATGGAAGTTTACTTGAAAAAATATATAAATTGGATACTACAGAAATACCGGGAACGGATAATTTACATTCTCCAGAGGAAGTTATAAAGGATTCGCTTGAAATAGCATCAGAGGCTTTCAAAAGCGATAAAACTTATTATTTGATAAATGGATCAACTTGTGGTATTGAGGCTGCCGTAATGGCTGTAACAAAGCCTAAAGATAAAATTATAGTAAATAGAGATTGCCATCAATCTGTAATAAATGGATGTATAGTAGGCGATGTAAATCCAGTGTATATACCGCCGAGTATAAATGAAAATAGTAATACTTTAGATGGAGTTAAATTTGAAGATGTGAAATCAATTATAGATGAAAATTTAGATGCAAAAGCATTATTTTTGACATATCCAACATATTTTGGACAAATATTTAATTTAAGAGATATTTGTGAATATGCACATAATAAAGATATGGTTGTTATAGTTGACGAAGCTCATGGAGCACATTTTGGACTTAGTGATAAGTTACCTAATACGGCATTAAGTGAAGGAGCTGACTTAGTTATACAAAGTACGCATAAAACTCTTCCTGCATTTACTCAATCTTCTATGATACATATTAAGGGAAATAGAATAGATAAAAATAAATTATCTAATATGCTTAGAATAACTCAATCATCAAGTCCATCATATTTGCTTATGGCATCTTTAGAAATAGCTGTAGATATATATGTAAATAAAGGTAGCTATTTAATGCAAGAATTACTAGCTAATATACAACAATTTAAGACAGAAGTAAAAAATCTAGAGTTTATTAAAATAGATAGTTCTCAAGATGAAACAAAGATCTTTTTAAATACAAAAAACTTAGGGATTACGGGGTATGAATTAGAAAGTATATTAAGAAAAAAATATAAGATACAAGTTGAGCTATCTAATTATTATGGAGCTTTATTAATAGCTACGATAGGAAATACAAAAAAAGAATTTTATAAACTAAAAGAAGCTTTAATTGAAATAGATAAAACAATGAAAACTGAAATTGAATTAAAAGATATATATTATCCACTTAATATACCGAAAAAAATATTAACTCCAAGACAAGCATTTTATACTGATACAAAAAGTGTTAAAATAAATGATAGTATAGGAGAGATATCAGGTGAGTATATAATACCATATCCACCGGGCGTTAGTTTGGTATCTCCAGGAGAAGAGATTACAAGAGAAGTTATTGAATATGTTATTGAATGCAAAGAAAAAGGGATGAATGTCAGTGGAGTTAAGGATTCTAACTTAGAATATATTCAAATTGTAAATTTAAAGGAAATTGAGTAGAAAGGAATTGTCTGTTAAATAAGTTTGTAGTAACTAACTTGTTTATGGAGTAATAGGTGTAAAATATGAAAGGTAAGTTAATAATTATAGAGAGTGGTTCAGATGCTAGTGGAAAGGCCACTCAAACTAGAAAATTATACAATAGATTAATAGAAGATGGATATAATGTAAAAAAAGTAGAATATCCAAACTATAAGTCGGAATCATCTTCATTGGTTAAGATGTATTTAAATGGAGACTTTGGCAAAAACGCGGAAGATGTGGATGCATATGTAGCATCTACTTTCTTTGCGGCAGATAGATATGCATCTTTTAAAACAGAATGGGAGTCATTTTATAATGAAGGTGGAATAATAATAGCTGATAGATATACAACATCTAATATGGTTCACCAAGCATCTAAGATGGATGAAAGCGAAAGAGACAAGTTTATAGATTGGCTATTTGATTATGAATTTAATTTATATAAAATACCACAACCGGATTGTGTAGTATTTTTAGATGTTCCAATAGAATTCAGTAAGGAACTTATGGAGAATAGAAAAAATAAATTTACTGGTGAAGATAAAAAGGATATACATGAAAGTGATATAAATTATTTATCTAAATCTTATGATAACTCTTTATATATAGCGAACAAGTATAATTGGAATAAAATCAATTGTATAGAAGATGAAACTTTAAGAAGTATAGATAGTATTCATGAAGAAATATATGATGTAGTTAAAGAAACTATAGATTCTATGGAGAAGTAGATATGTATTTTGATAAAATTATAGGTCAGGGTTTTGCTAAAAAATATTTATTAAATTCTATAAATAAAGATAAGATAAATCACGCATATTTATTTGAGGGAATTGATGGAGTTGGAAAATTAACATTTACAAAAGAATTAGCTAAATATTTACTTAAAACAGAACATGTTGAAAACAGTCCAGATTATATAAGTATAGAACCACAAGGAGCAAGTATAAAAATTGCTCAAATAAGAAGTTTACAAACAGATGTAATAATAAAACCTCATGGAGATTATAAAATTTATGTTATAAATGATGCACAAAAAATGACTATAGAGTCTCAAAATGCATTGTTAAAAACATTAGAAGAGCCGCCATTGTATGTAATTATAATACTTATAACAAATAATAAAAATTCCTTATTAGATACAATAAAATCTAGATGTGATATAGTGAAGTTTTTACCTATACCATTAATTGAGTTAAAAAAATACTTAGAGGATAAAGGTATAGATGAAAGAAAGTCTAGTATTTTAGCTACTTTTTCGAGAGGAAGCATAAGTAAAGCTTTAGAACTATCAGAGTCATCAGATTTTATGATTATGAGAGAAGATATTCAAAATAATATTCAAGTTATGTTAGAAAAAAATGTAGTAGAGATATTAGAACTTCCTAGCAAGTACGATAAATATAAGGATAACATTATAGAAGTTTTAGATATAACTATAAATTATTTTAGAGATATAATGATGTTAAAAGAAAATGTAGATAAAGATATGATTATAAATATAGATAAAATAACTTACTTACAAAATATGAGTAAAAAAATTAACTATTCTCAAGTGTCTAAGATTATTGATATAATAGAAGAGACTAAGAAAAAGTTAAGAAGCAATTGTAACTTTAATTTAAGTATACAAGTAATGGCTTTAAATATATATGAGGTGATTAAATGATAAGAATAGTGGGTGTTAGATTCAAAAATGCAGGCAAAATATATTATTTTGATCCTGTAGATTTTGAGATAGAGAAAAATATAGACGTAGTAGTAGAAACTGCAAGGGGATTAGAATATGGCAAGGTTGTAGTAGGGCCTAAAGAGTTAGACGAAAGTGAACTTGTATCACCTTTAAAACCTATTGTTAGAATAGCAAATGAGGAAGATACTAAAATATATTTAGAGAATAAAGATAAAGCGAAAGAAACATTTGAAATATGCCAACAAAAAATAAAAGAGCATGAATTAACTATGTTTCTTATCGATTGTGAGTATACATTTGATAGAAATAAATTAATATTTTATTTTACAGCAGAGGGAAGAATTGATTTTAGAGAGCTTGTAAAAGATTTAGCATCTATATTTAAGACAAGAATAGAGTTAAGACAAATAGGTGTTAGAGATGAAGCTAAGTCTATAGGAGGGTTAGGTCCATGTGGAAGAAGTTTATGTTGTTCTTCTTGGCTAGGAGATTTCCAACCTGTTTCTATAAAGATGGCTAAAGACCAAAACCTATCACTTAATCCGACTAAAATATCAGGAATATGTGGAAGATTATTCTGTTGTTTAAAATATGAACATGATGTATACAGTGAAGCATTAGAGAAAATGCCTGCAGTAGGATCATTAGTTCAAGTTCCAGAAGGAAAAGGAAAAGTAATAGAAATGAATCCACTTCTAGAACAAGTGAAAGTAGAATTACAAGACAAGAATATTAAGTTATATGAAATAGAAGATGTTAAAATATTACAAGAAGCTAAGAAGTGTGGCGGATGTGGTGCTAGAGATGAAAAACTTGATGCAGAGACATTAAGGGAATTAAGAAAATTAGAAGATTAATAGGGGGTAGGATAATTCCTACCCTTTAAATTATAGATTTTTAATAGCAAGGAGTAGATTTATGGACGTAAAATTAAAAGATACAGAAAGAATAGATGATATACAGTTAAAAGGATTAAGATTGATACAAGATACTACAGGATTTTGCTTTGGAGTAGATGCTGTATTATTAGCTAATTTTGCAAAAGTAAAAAAAGGAGCAAGTGTTGTAGATTTAGGAACAGGAACAGGTATAATACCAATTCTTATTGCTGGTAAAAGTGAAGCTAAAGAAATAGTAGGTGTTGAGATACAAGAAGAAGTACATGAAATGGCTTCAAGATCTGTATTACTTAATGACTTACAAGATAGATTAAAAATTGTTAAGGGAGATATAAAAACTATAGATGAAACTTTAGAGGTTAATAAGTTTGATGTAGTTACTTCAAACCCTCCTTACATGCACGATAATGGGATAAAAAATCCTAATGATAAAAAAGCTATATCTAGACATGAAGTAAAATGTAATTTAGAAGATGTAATAAGATCATCATCTAGATTATTAAAAGATTTAGGGAAATTTTATATGATTCATAGACCAACAAGATTAATAGAGATAATAACACTAGCAAGAAAATATAAATTAGAACCTAAACAAATTCAATTTATACATCCTAAACAAGGAAAAGCTCCTAATATAATGTTGATTCAATTTACTAAAGGTGGAAGACCGGATTTAAAGATATTAGATCCATTATATGTTTATGATGAGGATGGAAAATATACTAAAGAGATAGATGCTATATATGCAAATGAAGATATAGGAGAAAAATAAATGAGCGGAAAATTATATATATGTGGTACGCCAATAGGAAATTTAGAAGATATAACATATAGAACTTTAAGGGTTTTAAATGAAGTAGATTTAATAGCAGCTGAAGATACAAGACATAGTATAAAACTTTTAAATCATTTTGAAATATCTAAACCACTAACAAGTTATCATGAACACAATAAAGATAATAAAGGTGGTTATTTAATAAGTAAACTATTAGGTGGAGAAGATATAGCATTGATAAGTGATGCAGGAATGCCTGGTATATCAGACCCAGGAGAAGAAGTTATAAAGCAAGCGATAGAAAATGATATAGAAGTAGTAGTTTTACCGGGAGCAACAGCTTCGATTACTGCATTAATTGGGTCTGGACTTGAAACGGGAAAGTTTGTATTTGAAGGATTTTTAGATAGAGATAAGAAAAGAAGAAGAGAACAACTAGAGGAAATAAAACATGAGAGAAGAACTATAATATTCTATGAATCACCACATAGGTTAAAAGATACTTTAAAAGATATGCTTAAGGTGTTAGGAAATAGATCTATTGCTGTAAATAGAGAATTAACTAAAAAATATCAAGAAGTAATAAGAAATGATATACAAGGATGTATAAATATATTTAATGAAAGAGAAGTTAAAGGTGAATTTGTTCTTATAGTTGAGGGTTTTAAAGGTGAAATAGAAAAAACTTTTGAATATGATAGCTTAAATGATAGAGAATATGTAATAAAGCTTATAGAAGAGGGAATAACTAAAAAAGATGCAATTAAAGTTGTTTGTAAAGAAAGAAAGCTTAAGAAAGACATCGTATATAAACAAGTTTTAGATTTATAAAATGAGGTGATAAAACATGAAATTAGTTAAGAGACTAATGGATTGTATAAAAAGTGAAGATAGTTATAGTCATCTTAGAGATATGGATAATTCAGGGGAGTTAGAAGAAATACTCCCTATAGTCAAACAAATGAAAACTGTTGGAGAATGTAAATATCATGTTACAAATTGTTTTGAACATTCTTTATTGGCTTTAAAACTGTTTGAGGAAATAACAAAAGATGAAGCTTTTTTAGAAGAGCACATAAAGAATAATGTGTTGGACGTTTTAAAAAAAGATTTAGATAATAAAATTACTAAAAAAGAGCTGATAAAATTAGGTATATTATTACATGATATGGGTAAACCATTAGCTCAAACAATAGATGATAATGGCAGAATTCATTTTAAAAAGCATGAAATAATAGGTGCTAATGAAATTTTTAAAATAGGAAATTTATTAGGCTTAAGTGAAAAAAATACAAATTTATTATACAAATATGTTAGATATCATATGACTTTGCTTGAAATTTATAGGTATAATAACATGAGTAGAGAAAATTTATTTGATATTTTTGATAAATTAAAAGATGAAAGCATCGATATATTTATTATAGGATATGCAGATATAGTATCAACTAGAAAATTAATAAAACCTAAAGAAGATACGGGAGTTATAAGATCTTATATGACATATGGGATAACAAACTATATATATAGATATGATAGAAATGAAGTTTAAAAATTTAATATGAAAATATAGACAATTTTCAAAAATTTGTATATTATAAGAGTGTATTAATTATTTAAAGTTAATATGCTCTTATATATTTGTAATTAAGGCCTTTAGTTAATAAAGGTTTAATTAATACTTATTTGGAAAACGATTTTATAAAAGGCTACGTGAATTTGGGGAGGATAAAAAACATGAAGAAAGATATATCAAATAAATTAAAGTCAATTCAACCATCTGTGACTTTGGCTATAACAGCAAAAGCTAAAAGCTTAAAGGCTCAAGGAGTAGATATAATAGGATTTGGAGCTGGGGAGCCAGATTTTAGAACTCCTAAGCACATAAGAGATGCGGCTATAAATGCTATAGAAAATGAAAGTATAGGATACACAGCTGCATCAGGAATGGAAAGTTTAAAACAAACTATATGTGATAAATTAAAAAGAGATAATAACTTAGATTATACAGCAGATCAAATAGTTGTATCTAATGGAGCTAAGCACTCATTATTTAATACTTTATCAGCAATTTGTAATCCTGGAGATGAAGTAATAGTACCTAATCCATATTGGGTAAGTTATCCAGAATTAATAAGACTTGTAGATGCTAATCCTGTATTTGTTGAGTGTCCAGAAGAAGCTGAATTTAAATATACGGTTGAAGCTTTAGAATCTGCTATAACAGATAAAACTAAAGCTATAATATTAAACACACCTAATAATCCAACAGGTACTGCATACAAAGAAGAAGATTTAAGAGCAATAGCGGATTTAGCTGTTAAATACAATGTATATGTAATATCAGATGAGATATATGAAAAATTATTATATGAAGGAAGTCATACAAGTATAGCTTCATTTGATGAAAAAATAAAAGATTTAACTATAGTAGTAAATGGAGTGGCAAAAGCTTACGCTATGACAGGATGGAGAATAGGGTATACTGCTTGCAATAAAGAAATAGCAAAGGCTATGTCTAACTTCCAAAGTCATGCTACATCAAATCCTAATACTATAGCTCAATATGCAACTATAGCAGCTTTAAATGCACCAGAAGATTCTTTAAATGAAATGCTTGCTGCATTTAGAGAAAGAAGAGATTACATGGTTGAAAAGATAAATTCTATAGAAAACCTATCTTGCTTAAAGCCACAAGGAGCTTTCTATGTAATGGTAAATATAAGTAAGTTATTGGGTAAAACTATAAATGGAAAGGCTATAAATAATTCAATTGATTTTGCGGATTATTTATTAGAAGATGCTAAAGTAGCAGTTGTTCCAGGAATTGGATTTGGAAATGATAATTATGTAAGACTTTCTTATGCAACATCATTAGATAATATAAAAGAAGGTTTAACTAGAATAGAAAAAGCTATAGCTTTATAATAAATGAAGGATATCTCTTTTAGAGATATCTTTTTTTTGTTGAAAAAAATAATATTAAGTAATAATATGTATCATTTAGTGGAAGGTAGAAAGATTATAGAGTATAATAGATAATATTGTTTAAATCAAAGTGAAAATGGGGGAAAATATGTACAAGAAAGTATTGATAGCTGCTGCTATAGCGGTAGTTTTATTTCAAATAGGGAGCCTTATGGTATCTGAAGAAAAAGATACTTATGCAGATACCGATATTAATAAAATAAAAGTTAAAGAAATAAATGAAGAACCAACACATAAAAAAAGTGAGTATGTAGAAGGTGAAAAACCTCTATATATAGATGATATATTAGTTGTAAATAAAGATTATGGATTGCCTAGTAATTATTCACCGGACAGTGGAAGCGAAGATACAGAGGCTATGGAAGCTTTTAATGAGATGAAAGCAGCAGCTAAAAAGGATGGTATTATAATAAATCTAAGAAGTGGATATAGAAGTTATTATACTCAAGTTCAATTATATAATGATTATGTTAGAAGAGATGGAAAAGAAGCCGCTGATAGGTATTCAGCAATACCGGGGTTTAGTGAACATCAAACAGGTTTAGCTTTAGATATAACTACAGGGAATAGTAAAAAATCAATTGGGCCGTGGTTTGATGAAACACCACAGGCAAAGTGGTTATATGAAAATGCTTATAAATATGGATTTGTTCTTAGATATCCTAAAGGAAAAGAAGATGTTACTGGATATATGTATGAGTCATGGCACTATAGATATATAGGAAAAGAAGATAGTAAAAATTTCAAGATGAATGATTTAACATTAGAAGAGTATTTAGGATTAAAATAAAAAGAGGATGCATATGCATCCTCTTTTTATAATATGGACTTTGGTTCTATTAAAGTTGATAAAATAACGGAAGTTTTAGTTCTACCTACTTGTTTAATTTTATCTATAACTTGTTCAAGTTCATACATGTCTTTAACGATTACTTTTAAAAGTAAACAATCATCACCTGTTATATGATGACACTCTACAATACGATTATCACCTTTGGCATATTCAATGAAGTTAAGATAATTCTCACTCGGAAGTGATATATTTATAAAAGATTTTATAACTCTACCTAGTTTATCAGGGTTTACTATTGCTTTGTAACCTTGAATTATACCTGATTCCTCAAGTCTTTTTACTCTTTCTGAAACAGCTGGTGAAGTTAACCCAACTATTTTACCTAAATCTTTCATAGAAATTCTACCATCAGCTTGTAATAATTCTATTATTTTGCAATCTGTTACATCCATATTTAGACCCCCTTCGATTTATACTAATTTGTATTTTTTTTAGTATCTAACATAGAATTTTTTAGATTCCAAAGTTTTTCAGATAAGTCAACTTTATAAGTTTGAGGATATAGTATCCTTCTATATTCTCTCCATAAAGTATTTAATTCATTTCTTGTATACTCTTTTATTTCTAATACAGATTTATGTTTATAGATACACTCTCCTTTAATAAATAAAGGTTCAAGTAACTCTCTTATTGTATAATTTTTAAATGTTTTTTTCTTCCAAGAATACACAGGATGGAATACTGTAAGTGGTTTTGTTGTATCTAAAACTTCATCTTCAAGCATTACTAAATCAGCTTCAGCTTTTCCTTGAGAATTATATATTCTCACTACTTTTTTGAATCCTGGATTAGTTATCTTTTCAGGATCTTCAGAGATTTTTATCTTAGGTTCAAACTCACCATTTTTATATGAAGCAACTAGTTTATATACTCCTCCTAGTGATGGTGAATCAGCTGAAGTTATTAATTTTGTACCAACTCCCCACGAATTAATTGGAGAGCCCGAAGATTTTAATTCTGATATGCTATATTCATCTAAATCATTAGAAGCTGTTATTTTGATGTTATCAAAACCTTCTGCATCTAATATTTTTTTGCATTCCTTAGATAAATAATCTAAATCTCCAGAATCTAATCTTATACCTACTGGTTCAAAGCCGTTGCTTCTTAAATCTTTAAAAATCTTTATAGCATTAGGCAACCCACTATTTAAAACATCATAAGTATCTACTAATAAAAGACATTTATCTGGATAAATTTTAGAATAAGCTTCAAAAGATTCCAATTCAGAATCAAATTTTTGAACCCAACTATGAGCATGAGTTCCTATAACAGGTATATCAAACATTTTCCCAGCAAGTGTATTTGCAGTAGCACTACATCCCCCAATGATAGCTGCTCTTGCACCGTAAATACCGGCGTCAGGTCCTTGAGCACGTCTTAATCCAAACTCTAGTACTGAATCTCCTTGAGCTGCGAAACAAACTCTAGAAGCTTTACTAGCAATTAAAGATTGGAAATTAATTATAGTAAGTACGGCAGTTTCAATAAGTTGAGCTTGATAAAGAGGAGCTTTTATCCTGATTATTGGTTCATTTGGAAACATGACAGTACCCTCATGAACAGCATAAATATCTCCTGTAAATTTAAATTCTTTTAAGAAACTTAAAAACTTTTCTGAGAATAAATTTAGACTTCTAAGATAATCTAAATCACTATCTGAAAAGTTAAGATTATTTATGTAGTCAACAAGTTGATCTATACCACAGACTATAGTATACCCACCTTTGCAAGCGTTTTTCCTAAAAAACATATCAAACACAACTATATCGTTATGGACATTATTCTCAAAATATCCATTAATCATAGTAAGCTGATATAAGTCAGTAAGAAGTGTTAAGTTTTTCATTATATATCTCCTTATTACCCTTAAAATATAAAAAAATTACATAAGTATACTTAATCATAATATAGGATAAGTTTCAAGTATAATCTGACAACTTAACATCATAAAATTGATAAGAGGGGGAGATTGATATGGGGAAGATATGGTTTTGGATGATATTTATTGGGATAGTTGGTAGCATTTTTACTAATAATTTAGGACAATTAAATGAAGTTATATTAAGTGAAGCATCTAGAGGTATAGAATTTGCAGTTAGTTTAGCAGGTGTAATGGCTCTATGGATGGGAGTTATGAATATAGCGAAGGACTCTGGGTTAATAAATAAGATAGGAGAAATTTTATATCCAGTTCTAAAGAGGTTATTTCCATCTGTACCTAAGGGGCATAAGGCAATGTCGTACATAGTTATGAATATAGTATTAAATATGTTAGGTGCAGGTAATGGAGCAACAGCTTTTGGGCTTAAGGCTATGAATGAGTTACAAACACTAAACAGTAAAAAGGATACAGCAACTAATGATATGGTTATGTTTTTAGTAATAAATATATCTTCTATACAAATTATTCCTTTTACTATGATAAAGCTAAGGTTAGATGGAGGGGCTACTAATCCAAGTGAAATAATAATATCAACTTTATTTGCAACAGTAGTATCTACAATAGTTGCTATTACAAGTTGTAAATTTCTTCAGAGAAGGAGGTATAGATAATGTTAAATATATTTTCTAACTCAATAATACCTCTTATTATTTTAATTATAGTAGTACATGGAAAAATCAAGGGTGTAGATATATATGATAGTTTTGTTAAGGGTGCTATAGATGGGTTAAAAGCAACATGGACTATATTACCTTACATAATAGGGATATTTTTAGCTATAGGGATATTTAAGAGTGGAAAAGGAATTGATATGTTAGAGTTTATATTTAAGCCAATAACTGAGTTACTTAGTATTCCAAAAGAATTAATAGGGCTTATAGTAATAAAACCATTATCAGGTAGTGGAGCACTTGGTATGTACAATGAACTTGCTACACGTGTTGGAATGGGAACCCTAATTGAGCAGATGGGAGCGACTATAGTAGGAGCATCAGAAACAATATTTTATACAATGGCTATATATTTTGGAAGCTTAAAAATAAAAAATACTAGACATACATTAACGTGTTCTATGTTTAGTCATATAGCCGGAGTAATAGCAGCTGTATTTATATGTTATATATTGTTTACATAAAATTGCTAGAAAAATTTTATAAAAATATATTTACAATTTCACATTAAGTAACTATAATTAGTTTATAATAAAAATTCAGAAAATAAATTCTATGAAGAAGAGAGTAGCAATGAATGGATTTTCAGCGAGCTAGGGTTGGTGTGAGCCTAGTAATGAAATTTAATGTGAAGAGAGCTTTGGAGAAGATTACTTGAAATTATAGTATGGTAATCGGTGAGCCTGCCTTAAGGGATAGAGTGGATAAGTTTCTTATCAATTAGAGTGGTAACGCGGATATAATTCGTCTCTTGGTTTTTATAACCAAGGGACTTTTTTAATATAAAAAATTATATTTAGTATTATCAACTATTGTTATACTTATCAATGAGAGTGGTACCACGGATAATTTCGTCTCTTAGCAAAATGCTAAGGGACTTTTTTATTACAAAAAATAGGGTTTGAAGGTTAAATTACAACAAAACTAGGCGATTATTATCAATTACAAATAATTATTAATTAGGAGGAGTTATTATGAAAAAGTTAAAAAAATCAATATATGCAGTGCTAATAGGAGTTTTAAGTTTATCGGTGGTTGGATGTTCATCGTCTAACGATGAGAAAGACCAATTACAAGCTATTAAAGATAAGGGTGTATTAACGATAGCAACTAGTGCGGATTATCCACCATATGAGTTTCATAAAGAAATAGATGGAAAAGATACAATTGTAGGATTTGAAATGATGATGGCAGAAGAAATAGCAAAAGATTTAGGAGTTAAATTAGAAATTAAAGATATGAAATTTGATGGACTTTTAGGAGCTCTTAAATCAGGAAATGTGGATATGGTAGTTGCAGGTATGAGTCCTACGGAAGAAAGAAAAAAAGCTGTTGATTTTACAGATGTATACTACAATGGAGAACATGTTATTTTGGTTAAGGAAGATAAGAAAAATAAGTATAAAAATATAGAGGATTTAAAAGATGCAAAAATAGCTGTACAAAAAGCAAGTTTACAAGAAACTATAGCCAAAGATGTTATTAAAGCTAAGGATATAAAATCTTTAGGTAAGATATCTGATGTAATATTAGAACTTCAAAATAATAATGCTGATGCTGTAGTGGTAAGTAAAGAAGCTATAGATGGATATTTAAAACAGTACCCAGAGATAGTTGAGTCAAAAGTTAATTTAGGAGAAAACAAAGGAGAAGGTTCGGCTATAGCAATTAATAAGAATGAAAATAGTGAACTTATAAATGCGGTAAACAAATCAATAAATAAATTAGAGTCAGAAAATAAAATAAATGAATTTGTTGAAAAAGCTACTAAACTAGCTCAATAAATATTGGGAGGAATATATTATGGATTTTACATTTTTAAGTGATTATTCACAGTTTTTTATAGATGGAACGAAAATAACTATAGGTATATCTTTATGTACTTTAGTATTAGGGTTTATAGTAGGTGTGGTAGTGTGTTTAGCTAGAATATCAAGAAATAAAATAGTAAGTTTTTTAGGAACTATATATATAGAATTTTTGAGAGGCACTCCACTTTTAGTCCAAATATATATAATTTATTTTGGTTTTCCAACTATAGGTATAAATTTTCCTGACTTAGGTCCAATACCATCGGAATATATATCGGCTATAGTTGCTCTTTCAATAAACTCAAGTGCATATATAGCAGAAATATTGAGATCTGGAATACAATCTATAGATAAAGGTCAAATGGAAGCTAGTCGTTCATTAGGACTAGACTATTCGATGAGCATGAGATTAGTAATAGTTCCACAAGCATTAAAAAATGTGCTTCCAGCACTTGCTAATGAATTTATAGTTTTAGTAAAAGAATCATCAATAGTATCAGTAATAGGAATACAGGACTTAATGTACAGTGCGGATATAGTAAAAGGAAATACTTATTTAGCATTTGAACCATTATTAGTAGCAGCTATGATATATTTTGTACTTACATTCACTTTATCTAAACTAGTAGGTTTATTTGAACTGAAATTACAAAATAGAGATGTGAGAGAAAAAAGCATTGTAAGTAAAATTTTAAAAACTAGTAATGCAGCTCAGGAGGTATAGTTATGATAAAAATAAAAAACATAAAGAAAAAATTTGGTAAAAATGAAGTTTTAAAAGACATAAATTTAAATATAGCTAAAGGTGAGATTGTAGCTATATTAGGACCAAGTGGTTCAGGTAAAAGTACTTTACTAAGATGTTTAAATTTATTAGAAGAACCAAATGGTGGAGAGATAATATTTAATGAAGAAAATATATTAAGTAAAAAGTGCAATATAAATGAAGTAAGACAAAATATAGGAATGGTGTTTCAAAACTTTAATTTATTTCCTAATATGACTGTACTTGAAAATATAATAGTAGCACCTATGAAGGTTAAAAAAATAAATAAACAAGAAGCTATAGTTCAAGCTCTTGAATTGCTTGATAGAGTTGGACTTTTAGATAAACAAAATTCTTATCCATCACAACTTTCAGGAGGTCAAAAGCAAAGAATAGCTATAGCTAGAGCTTTAGCAATGAAGCCTGATGTGATGTTATTTGATGAACCAACATCAGCACTGGACCCGGAAATGGTAAAAGAAGTTTTAGATGTAATGAAAGAACTTGCAAAAGAAGGTATGACCATGGCCGTTGTAACTCATGAAATGGGATTTGCTAAAGAAGTTGCAAATAAGGTAGTTTTTATGGATGAAGGATATATATTAGAAGAAGGAAAACCAAAGGAAATATTTGATAATCCTAAGCATACAAGAACTAAACAATTTTTAGATAAAGTTATATAAAAGCAAGTTATATAGCAAATATAGATTGACATAATGTAGTAAATTTAATAAAATTAAGTTTAATAAACTAATAAAAATATTCATTAAAATAATGAATATAAGATAATATTTATGTGAATTATAATAATATGTAGGCTAAGAAAAGATGAGTAAATAATAATTTTTTCCACAGAGAGCTAGATAAGGTGAAAGCTAGCGTTAAAAGAGTTATTGAATATGGTCTTGGAGCTATTTTATCTGAGTAATAGATAAATTCTATTTTTAAGATAAAACGATTGGACCCGTTAATGTCTTCTAAGATATCTGCAACATTGTTGTAGATAATTAGGGTGGTACCGCGAATATAACCTCGCCCCTATGTATATCATAGGTGGCGAGTTTTTTATTTATAGAGAATATACAAATTTTGAGGAGGAAATATATATGACAAAACCAAGTTTTTACGTTACAACTCCTATATACTACCCAAGTGGGAACTTACATATAGGACATACTTACACAACTGTTGCAGCAGATGCTATAGCTAGATTTAAGCGTTTCTGTGGATATGATGTGAAGTTCTTAACAGGAACTGATGAGCATGGAGAAAAAATACAAAAGACTGCAAAAGAGAAAGGTATGACAGAAATAGAATACCTTGACGGAATGATAGCAGATATACAAAAACTATGGAAGACTATGGACATATCTTATGATGACTTTATAAGAACAACTCAAGATAGACATGAAGTTATAATCCAAAAGATATTTACTAAGTTATATGAGCAAGGAGATATATACAAAGGAGCTTACGAAGGAAGATACTGTACTCCATGTGAAAGTTTCTGGACAGAGTCTCAATTATTAGAAGGAAACAAATGTCCTGATTGTGGAAGAGATACTTATATAGCTAAAGAAGAAGCATATTTCTTTAAGTTATCAAAGTATGAAGATAAATTAAGAGAATTATTTGCAGATCCTAATTTCTGTTTCCCGGTATCGAGAAAAAATGAAATGGTTGCAAACTTCTTAGATAAAGGATTAGAAGATTTATGTGTAACTAGAACTACATTTGATTGGGGTATAAAAGTTCCTTTTGATGAAAAACACGTTATATATGTTTGGGTAGATGCTTTATGCAACTATATAACAGCTTTAGGATACATGAGTGAAGATGATTCTGATTATAAAAAATACTGGCCAGCCAATGTTCATATAGTTGGGAAAGAAATAATGAGATTCCATACAATAATATGGCCAGCTATACTTATGGCTTTAGGTGAAGAAATGCCTGCACAAGTATACGGACATGGATGGATACTATTTGATAATGATAAGATGAGTAAATCAAAAGGTAATATAGTATATCCTGAGCAAATGATAGAAAGATATGGAGTAGATGCTCTTAAATACTTCTTATTAAGAGAATTTGCATTTGGTCAAGATGGAAATTATACTCATAAAAACTTTGTAACAAGACTTAATTCAGATTTAGCTAATGATTTAGGTAACTTAGTAAGTAGAACAGTTGCAATGGTTGAAAAATATAATGGTGGGATAATACCAATGCCAAAAGTAAACACTGAATTTGATTCAAGTTTAAAAGAAACTGCTAAAATTTCAGTAGAAAACTTTGAAATAGAAATGAATAAATTACAATTTAACGAAGCTTTAGAATCTGCATGGAAATTAATAAGAAGAACTAATAAATATATAGATGAAACTATGCCTTGGGCCTTAGCTAAAGATGAATCTAAAAAAGATGAATTAGATGCAGTACTATATAACTTATGTGAATCTATAAGAATAGTAGCAACACTTATAAATCCAGTAATGAATGATACTGCTAAGAAAATATACACTCAATTAGGTATAACTGATGAGAATTTAATGACTTGGGAAAGTACTAAGACTTTTGGTTTAATAAAAGAAAATACAAAAGTAGAAAAAGGAAATGCATTATTCCCAAGATTAGATATAGAAAAAGAGGTAGAAGAATTGAACGAATTATTTGCTGAAAAGAAAGAAGAAGTAGAAGCTCCACTAGATCACAAAGAAGAAATATCTATAGATGATTTAGATAAGATAGAACTTAGAATAGGTAAAATAGTAAAATGCGAGAAGCATCCAAAAGCTGATAGATTATTAGTATCACAAGTTAAGATAGGGCCAGAAACAAGACAAATAGTATCTGGAATAGCTAAGTGGTATAAGCCAGAAGATTTAATAGGAAAAGAAGTTACAGTAGTATGCAACTTAAAGCCTGTAAAATTAAGAGGTGTTGAATCTCAAGGTATGATATTAGCGGCAGGAGATAACGGCGACGATTTAGTATTACCATTAACAGAAGGTGCTAAAGACGGCTCTGAAGTTAGATAAGGAGATGACAATATGTTATTTGACTCACATGCACATTTAAATGATGAGAGATTTGATGAAGATAGAGAAGAACTAATTAACTCGCTAAAAGCTAAAGGTGTAGACTTAGTAGTAAACCCTGGAGCTTGTATAGAAACATCTAAAAGTAGTGTTGAATTAGCTAATAAACATGATTTTATATATGCAGCAGTTGGTGTACATCCTCATGATGTAGGCGAAATGACTGAAGATGATATAGAAACTTTAAAAAAACTAGCTATAGAAAATGATAAAGTAAAAGCTATAGGTGAAATAGGATTAGATTATTATTATGATAATTCTCCTAGAGAAATTCAAAAGCAGTGGTTTAAGAGACAAATAGAACTGGCTAATGAATTAAAGTTACCTATAATAATCCATGATAGAGATGCTCATGGGGATACATTTGAAATAATAAAAAACACTAAAAATCCTGAAATAGGATGTGTTCTTCATTGTTACAGTGGAAATGTTGAACTAGCTAGAGAGTATGTAAAAATGGGATGCTATATATCTATACCAGGTACAGTAACATTTAAAAACAATAAGAAAACTAGAGAAGTAGCTAAGGAAATACCTTTAGAGTATTTACTTATAGAAACTGATTCTCCGTATATGGCTCCAGAGCCACATAGAGGAAAAAGAAATGATCCTTCTTTAGTTCAATTTGTGGCTGATAAGATAGCTCAGGAAAAAGGAATTTCATATGAGCAAGTTTGTGAAGCTACAAAAGAAAATGCAAAGAAATTTTTCAATATAAAGTAATATAAATAATGGGGCTTTCTCAAAATAGAGATAAGCCCCTATTTTGTGCAGGATGTACTTTATTTTAGCTATAACTGAATTTGTAGCCTTGATAAAATTTAGTATAAAGCTTAAAATATAAAGATATTAAGTAAAATGAGCGAAAAAGGTGATTATATGATAAAGGAAATAATAGTAGTAGAAGGAAGAGACGATGTAACGGCTGTAAAAAGAGCATTAGATGCTGAACTTATAACTACAGGTGGATTTGGATTTCCAAAGGGAGTTATGGAAAGAATAAAATCAGCACAAGAAAGAAGAGGGGTTATAATATTTACTGACCCAGATTTTGCAGGTGAAAAAATAAGAAAGAAAATAGCTGCAGAAGTTCCAGGATGTAAGCATGCATTTTTACCAAGAGAAGAAGCTAAGAAAAATGGAGATATAGGTATAGAAAATGCTACTCCAGAAAGTATAAGAAGAGCACTTGAGAAAGTAAGAACTGAAAACACAGATAAGAGAGATGAATTCGGACAAGTAGACTTAATAAGAAATGGACTTATAGGAAATGAAGATGCTTCTCATAGAAGAGATAAGTTAGGCATGATTTTAGGTATAGGTTATGGAAATGCAAAACAGTTTTTAAATAGATTAAACAATTACGGAGTTAGTAGAGAAGAATTTGAAAAGTCTTTAGAAACTTTACAATAAAAATCGACAATACAAAATAATAAAGGAGCTAGAATATGGATAGACTTTCGTCACATAGAAAAACCAAAGAAGTAGTAGATAAGCACGGATTTAAATTCTCTAAATCATTAGGTCAAAACTTTTTAATAGATGATAATGTAATAGATAGAATATTAGAAGGAGCAAGACTTACTGAGGGAGATAAAATAATAGAAGTAGGACCAGGAATAGGAACTCTTACTCGTGAGATGGGAAAAGTAGCTGATAAAGTCGTTGCTATAGAAATAGATAAAACTTTGATACCTATACTTAAAGATACTTTAGATGAATTTGAAAATGTAGAGGTAATAAATAAAGATATATTAAGAGTAGATGTAGAAGAATTAGTAGAAGAGAAGTTAAGTGGAGGGCCAGTGAAATTAGTAGCAAACCTTCCGTATTATATAACTACTCCTATAGTTATGAAATTTTTAGAAGAAGACATTCCAGTAACTGACATAGTAGTTATGGTACAAAAAGAAGTTGCAGATAGAATGAATGCAGTTCCTGGAACTAAGGATTACGGTGCATTATCAGTAGCAGTGCAATACTATTGTGACACAGAAATAGTAGCAAAAGCTCCAAGACATATGTTTATACCTCAACCTAATGTTGATTCAACAGTTATAGGTCTTCATGTAAGAGAAGAAAAAAAATACAAAGTAGACAGTGAAGAAATGTTCTTTAAAACTGTTAAAGCTGGTTTCGGGCAAAGAAGAAAAACTTTATTAAATGCTTTAGGAACACTAGGTTTTTTAACTAAAGATGAAATAAGAGAAGTGTTAAATGAAGCTAATATAGATGAAAAAAGAAGAGGAGAAACTCTTTCAATAGAAGAGTTTGCAAACCTTGCAAATGTTGTAAATAAAAAAAGTACCTTCTAAATAGAAGGTACTTTTTTGCATGTCCAAACATATACTGTTTAGAGGGATTTATATTTTATAGGGGGGATAACTTTGAGTACTAAAAAGAAATATAAAAGAGATTATATAATTTTAGAAGCTAAGGACATGAACTTTAGATATAAAGATAGAGTACTACCAAAAGCATTTGCAAAAGTAGAAGTTACAGAAGAAAAATCTGTAGTTGCTTTATATGTAGAAAATCTTAAATATGTTAGAGATGGATATAAAGTTGTAGCGATATTAGATGACTATAATACTTCTGATTTAGGGCGTATTGTATTAAGCGAGCAAGGTAAAGGGGAATTTTCATTAAATTTAGAAGAAAATAGCATAAATATAAAGGCTATAGCATTGGTGTGTGAAAGAAGTGTGCCATTAATTGGATTTAAGGGGAGCAAAATAGACAATTATGAGGAAATAATATTTACATCAGATGAAGAGTACGTAGAATATGAAGAAATAGAAGATGATGAAGAATATGTGTACGAAGAAGTAGAATATATAGATGTTGAAGATTCCGATGAATATGAATATGAGTATGAATATTTAGAGTATGTAGAAATGGATGAAAATGAAAGTAGCGATAGCATAGAGTATGATTATGAAGAAGATGAAACTCGTGAAACATCAGATAGACAAATAAATGAAAAATCGAAATCAAAAACAAATAAATCAAAATCAAAATCAAATATAGAAATAGAACAAATAGAAGAGGATATAAATCATAAAGAAGCAGAAATTAATACTTCAAGAAATTTATTAATGCCTAGACAAATAAAGAAAGGTTTAAAAATGTTTAAAGAGGTTAAGCCATTTGTAAGAGAGAGTATAGACAATACTAGATGGTGGAAAATAGAAATAACTCCGATGACTATGTGTGGTTACACAATGCCTTATTTAGGGTATATAAATACTTTGAACTATACTATGTATAGTGATATAGTTCTTCAATCATATAGATATAGACATTATTTATTTGGAGTTCAATATGACGAATACAACAAGCGTAAAAACTATATGTATGCTATTCCAGGAAATAAAGATGAACAGCCAGATCAAGGTCATACAGGATTTAATATGTATAAACCTTGTGATGATAGAAATGATAAACTTGGATATTGGGTATGTTTTGTAGATTCTAGAACTAGAAAAATATTAAAGTAAATAGTAAGAGAAATCTGATAATAGCGTTTTCTCTTGAAAAAACTTACAATATAATTTACAATATATTTATGTGATACAAACTAAGGAGGAGATTTGAAAATGATAAATAAACAAAGATTAATAGATGAATTCATAGAATTAGTGAAAATAGATAGTCCTTCATCTAAAGAAGGTAACGTAGCAAAGGTATTAGTAGAAAAATTAGAAACTATAGGATGCGAAGTTTGTATAGATGAAGCTGGTGTTAAAGCTGGTGGGGAAACAGGAAATGTAATAGCTAAATTAAAAGGAAATAGAGAAGGTAAAACAGTATTATTCAGTTCTCACATGGATACAGTTAGCCCAGGAGAAGGAATAAAACCTATAATAGATGAAGCAACAGGAATAATAAAAAGTGATGGAACTACAGTTTTAGGTTCAGATGATAAAGCTGGTATAGCAGCTATATTAGAATCTTTAAGAGTTATACAAGAAAACAAAATAGATCATGCTGATATAGAAGTAGTATTCTCTATATGGGAAGAAGGCGGATTATTTGGAGCTCAATATTTAGACTACTCTAAAATAAATGCAGATTATGCATTTGTATTAGATAGTGGCGGATCTCCAGGAGAAATAATAACAAAAGCACCAGCTCAAGATAAAATAGAGATAACTATAAAAGGTAAACCAGCTCATGCAGGATTACAACCAGAAAACGGAGTAAGTGCTATAATGGTTGCTTCTAAAGCTATAGAAAATATGAAGTTACTTAGAATCGACGAAGAAACTACTGCAAATATAGGTGTTATTAATGGTGGAATAGCTACAAATATAGTTATGCCAGAACTAGAAATAGTTGCAGAAGCTAGAAGTTTAGAAGAAGGAAAATTAGATGCTCAAACTAACCACATGGTAGAAGAGTTCAAAAAAGCAGGAGAAGCTATGGGAGCTGAAGTAATAGCTAAAGTAACTAGAGCATATGCACCATTTAAGATAGCTGATGATACAGATATAGTAGATCTTGCTAAAAAAGCATTTGCTAACATAGGAATAGACGGATACACTGCTTCAACTGGTGGTGGAAGTGATACTAACGTATTAAATGGAAATGGATTAAAAGCTGTAAACTTAGGAATAGGAATGAAAAATGCTCATACATTAGAAGAGTATATAGCTATAGAAGATATAATAAATTCTTCAAGAGCTGTATTAGAAATAATTAAAGAAGCATAATTAAATATATGATATAATTAAAATTCGCCCAACATTTGTTGGGTGATTTTTAATTTTAGGAATAAATGATAATTAGTATTGAATTATAATTATAATTTATTGCATTTAAGTATAAGTTTAAGAATGTTTAAGAATGAATAAAAATGGATACTAAAATAAAAGATATAAATATAAGGAGGTAATATAGTGGAGACAAGGTATGATGAAGCTAACAAGGTAACTATAACATCTATAATATGGAATGTGATACTAACTGTTATAAAAATATTTGCAGGGGTAGTAGGTAAATCTAATGCAATGATAGCTGATGGACTACATTCTGCATCAGATATAATAAGTTCCGTAGGTGTTTTAATAGGTAACAAAATTGCAAATGCACCAAATGATAAAAATCACAATTATGGACATGAAAAAGCAGAAACTTTGGTATCATTTTTACTATCAATATTATTAATAGTAGTATCTTTAAAAATTGGATTTGATGCACTAGATTCTCTATTTAACTTAAATAAAGTTCAAGTGCCAACAATACTGCCATTAATAGTATCTGTTATATCAATAGCAATAAAGGAATATCAATATAGAATAACTATAAAAGTAGCAAATAAAATAAATTCACCATCATTAAAAGCGGATGCATGGCATCATAGATCTGATTCGCTTTCATCTATTGCAGCATTTATAGGTATAGGCGGAGCAATATTAGGTTTCAAAGCATTAGATCCAATTGCATCGATAGTAGTTGCTTTATTTGTAGCTAAAGTAGGCTTTGATATACTTAAAGACTCAGCTAATGAGTTAATGGATTATTCAATTGATGAAGATCAAGAAAATCAAATAATTGAAATAGCAGAAAATACAAATGGAGTAATAAATTTAGGCGAAATTAGAACTAGAAAACATGGAGCAACAGCTTATGTAGATTTAACAATATGCGTTAATAAAGATTTAAGTGTGTATGAGGGTCATGAGATAGCGACAAAATTAGAGAAACATATAATAAATGACATGCAATTTGTAAAAGGAATAACAGTCCATGTAGAACCTTGTATAAATTGCCCAGGAAATTCTTGTAGAAAATAATAAAATACTATAATAATTTAGAAAAATAGCACTATGATTCAATTGTAGTGCTTTTTAGTTTAGATATTTTATAGTATAATAAAAGCGTTAACTAGATATGGGGGGGCTTTTATGGCAAAGAAAAGAAAAGTAAAAAAAAGCATGGTAATACTTATAGGAGTAATAGCATTCTTTATAGTATATGCAGGTACATATATCCATTTTTCCAAAGAACAAGAGTCTGATCAGCCTATTAAAGTAGAAGATACAAGTACAAAAGATGATTCAAGACCGTTATTATCTCAACTTAAAACTAATGATACAGTATATATTTCTGATGAAAATTTGCAGGATGTAAGAATAGATCAAGAATATTGGGAGCAAATAAAATTTTTCTCTACAAAATTTAAAGAAGTAAGAAAGCCAAGTAGCTATGATGGTACTTATGAAGGATATTTAGATAATGGGATAAGATTTTCTACTGATTTAGATTATTTTAGAATATATACGGTAAGTAGAGAAGAGTTTTACAAAATACCTGTATCAGAAAAGAAGGCATTTGATAAATTATTACAGGAAAGTATATATACATCTATAGATTCTGTCAAAAAATATAAAACATGGGACAGTGTCGAAATAATATATGGTGATCAGGTTAAGAAACCATGGAGATGGAGTTATGATGATTTAGCATATAAGATATCAGTAAAAAGATTGGTTGGAAAAATACAACCAGAAAAAAGCAAAGAAAGAAGTCCATACAACTTTACTATAAAAATAAAGGGAGATGGATACTCTATAAATCTTGAGACAATGGGAAAAGACTATGTTAAAGTAACTTCAGATAAAGCTACGGCATATTATGAAGTTCATGAAGGTTTATTTGAATATTTAAGAGATGATATATTTAAAATTGAAAAAAAATAATAAAAAACTAGGTTTATTTAAACCTAGTTTTTTTGTTTCTACATTTCAAGTAGCATTTCTCCGATTTTATATACAGTACCAGCACCTGCAGTTATAACTAAGTCATCTTCTGAAACATTTTCAGATAGATATTTAGCTATATCTTCAAATTCGCTTAAGTACATTACGTCAACATTATTTTGGTACAATCTGTCAACTAGATCTTTAGAATGAATATCTCCAGGATCTTTTTCACGAGCTGCATATATATCAGTTATTATAACTTTATCAGCTGCATAAAAAGCATCAGAGAATTCGTTTAATAATGATTTAGTTCTTGTATAAGTATGTGGTTGGAATATACACCATAATTTATTTTTCTTTATTTTTTTAGCTGCAGATAAAGTAGCTTTTAACTCTGTTGGATGATGAGCATAGTCATCAACAACTAGAGCGTTGTTATATTTACCTTTAACTTCGAATCTTCTACCTACACCACCATATAAAGCAATATTCTTTCTTATAGTCTCTAATTCTACACCAGAAACTAAAGCAGCTAATATTGCTCCTGTAGCATTGTATATATTGTGTATACCAGGAACTGCAAGTTTAAATTCACCTAAATTGATTCCGTTGTATAATATACTAAAAATTCCATGACCATCAGCATTGAATGTAACATTTTTGATTAAAGCGTTGTTTCCTTCACTTTGACCATATTTTATAACAGTAGCTTTTATCTCATGTAATATATCTTTAGTATTTTCGTCATCTCCATTTATTATGAAATAACCATCATAAGGTAATAATTTACCAAACTTATTGAAAGAAGCTTTTATTTCATCTATACCAGAGAAATAATCTAAGTGATCTTCTTCTATATTTAAAACAACAGATATCTTAGGGTTGAAACTTAAAAAGCTATCAACATACTCACAAGCTTCAGTTATAAAGTTTTGAGATTTTCCTATTTTAACATTACCGCCTATTATACTTAGATTTCCCCCAACAAGTATAGTAGGATCAAGTTCTGCATATTCAAAAATAGCAGATAACATTGAAGTTGTAGATGTTTTTCCATGAGTACCAGAAACAGCTATAGAGTTTTGGTATTCTCTCATTATTTGACCTAAGAATGCAGCTCTATTCATTGTTAATTTATTTTTCTCTCTAGCAGCTATTAACTCTTCGTTTTCAGACTTAACAGCAGCAGTATAAACTACCATATCTATATCATCAGTTATATGCTCTTTTTTGTGCCCAACATATACTGTTGCTCCTTGAGCACGAAGACTATCTAATAAATTAGAGTCTGAAGAATCTGAACCATAAACGTTATAACCTTTATTTAAACATATCTTGGCTAAGGCACTCATACTAATACCACCAACGCCTATAAAGAATATATTCATAGTGAAACCACCTTTCTGTTAAATTAAAAGTTCTACAATAAGAACTATATTTATGCTATAATAGTATAATGTTCAATATTTTAAGCAAACTAAAATTGTAAAATATTTATATACATTAATATATTAAATTTCAAATAAAACATAACAAATATTATAACATAATGATAAAAATTATGCATTAATAAGTTTAAATACACAGGGTTCAAGTTTAGGAGGTATTTTATGAAGTTTAAAAGAACGGAACGTATAGGTGCGATAGTTAAAATACTATCAGATAATCCTAATAAAATATTTACATTGAGCTATTTTACATCTAAGTTTAATTCGGCGAAATCTACAATAAGCGAAGATTTAATAGTAGTTAAAAATGTATTTGAAAAACTAGAGTTAGGACAAGTAATAACGATATCAGGAGCGGCTGGTGGAGTTAAATACATACCAAAAACATCTAAATCAGAAAATGAAGAGTTTTTATTAGAGTTATGTGAAGACATAAAAGACCAATCTAGAGTACTTTCTGGAGGATTTTTATACTTAATAGATTTAATATATGATCCAAGAATAGCATCTAAAATAGGGAAAATATTTGCATCAAATATAGATTATTCAGAAGCTGACTATGTTGTTACTATGGAGACTAAAGGAATACCTATGGCTCTTATGACAGCTAAGGCTATGAATTTACCTTTAGTTATAATAAGAAAAGATACTAAGGTATCAGAAGGACCTACACTTAGCATGACGTATGTAAGTGGAAGGAATTCTAAGGTTGAAAGCATGAGTTTACCAAGAAAAGCAGTTAAGCCTGGTAGTAAAGTTATATTAATAGATGACTTTATGAGAGGTGGGGGGACTATAAAAGGTATGATGCAACTTATGCATGAATTTGGGGCTGAAGTTATAGGAAAGGGAGTATTTATATCTACGACTAATCCTACTGAGAAAATGGTTGAAGACTACATATCATTAATACAGATAGATGTAATTAATAATGAAGTGGTTACAGTTGAACCGAATCTTCAAACATTCAGAGAAGAATATTGGGCTACTGAAGTTATCGATGAAATTGAAGAAGAGATAAGCGAAATCGACAATTCAGTAGAATAAGACAGGTTTTGAGGGTAAAATTCTATCAAATGAAAAAAATATAAAAAAATAATGAAAAATTTCTAAAATAATAGAGGAAATTTAAAAAGATGATAGAATTTATATAATATAAAAGATTTAATAACTTTTTAATTAACTTTGTCAAAAACAAAAGGGGGATATTAGGAAAATGAAAATTACTGACGTTAGAGTGAGAAAATTAACTGATGAGGGGAAAATGAAGTGTATAGTTTCATTAACTTTCAATAATTTATTTGTGGTACATGATATAAAGGTTATAGAGGGTCATAATGGTTTATTCATAGCTATGCCAAGCAGAAAAATAGGAGAAGGAAACTTTAGAGACATAGCTCATCCTATAAATGCAGAAATGAGACAAATGTTAGAAGATGAAGTATTAAAAGCTTACCATGAAGCAGTATCTCAATTAGAAGTAGCTGCTGAGTAATAAAACAGAACTAAAAATATAATATGTTTTATAATATATTTCTTAAAGAGCCGAATTTTAGGCTCTTTTTTATTGGAATGATATGTACTTTTTCAAACAAAAATGGTATATTAGTTATTAGAATTAAGAAGTTGTATACAAAATAAAGCGATAACAGATCATATATAGATTGATTAATAATCAAAAAACTTGAAATGGAGTGGGTTTATGAATTTTAAGGCTATAATCCTGGCAGCAGGAAAAGGAACAAGAATGAAGTCAAGTTTACCAAAAGTAGTACATAAAGTATGTGGGAAAGAAATGGTAAATCATGTTATAAACGTATCTAAAAAATCAGGGGTTAGTGAAATAGTTGCAATATTAGGTCACGGAAGTGAAGTAGTTGAAGGTGTTTTACCAGAAGAAACTAAATTAGCTATGCAGACTGAACAATTAGGAACAGGACATGCTGTTATGATGGCTGATGAACATATAACAGAAAATGACACAATAGTTGTACTATGTGGAGATACTCCTTTAGTAAATGCAGATACATTAGAAAACTTATTTAAATACCATTTAGATAATGGATATCACGCTACTGTTTTAACAACAAAAGTAGAGAACCCAAATGGATATGGAAGAATAATAAGAGACGCTAATGAAGATTTATTAAAAATAGTAGAGCAAAAAGATGCTAATGAAGAAGAAAAATTAGTAAATGAAATAAATTCAGGAATATACTGCTTCAATGGAAAAAGTTTAAAAGAAGCGCTTGCTAACATAAATAATGATAATGCTCAAGGTGAGTACTATTTAACTGATACAATAGAGATAATGAGAACTAATTCATTAAAAGTTGGTGCATATAATGGAGCAACAATAGAAGAACTTATGGGTGTAAACTCAAGAGTTGAGTTAGCTAAAGCAGAAGAAATAATGAGAAAAAAAATAAACACTATGCACATGATAAATGGTGTAACAATAATAGATGTGAATAGCACATATATCGAAGCAGATGTACAAATAGGTAATGATACTATAGTATATCCTGGTGCTATGTTAAAAGGAAATACAGTTATAGGAAGTAACTGTGTTATAGGTATGAATTCATGTATATCAAATTCAATAATAGGTGATGCTACAGATGTGGAAAACTCTACTATAATAGATAGTAAAGTAGGAAGCAACACTACAGTTGGACCATATGCATATTTAAGACCTAAGAGTAATATAGGAAATCATGTTAAAATAGGTGATTTTGTAGAAGTTAAAAATGCAACTATAGAAGATAATTCTAAAGCATCTCATTTATCTTATATAGGAGATGCACATGTAGGTAAGAATGTTAATATAGGGTGTGGAACAGTATTTGTAAACTATGATGGTAAAAACAAATTTAAATCAGTAGTAAAAGATGGAGCTTTTATAGGATCTAACTCAAACTTAGTTGCACCAGTTACAGTAGAAGAAAATGGATATATTGCAACGGGTTCTACAATAACTGATGATGTTCCAGCAGGTGCATTGGCAGTTGCTAGACAGAGACAGGTAATAAAAGAAGGTTGGGTAGAGAAGAAGAATTTAAAAAAATAATTGATAAATTTAACTAGGCTATAACGTGGGTATAGTCCAGACTATACTTGCGTTTAAAATAAAATATTTTCTTTAACAAAATTTTCGGGAGGTAATTATGAATACTAGCGGAAGCGAAATTAAAATACTTGCAGGAAATGCATCAAAAGAATTAGCTCAAAAAGTAGCTGATTATATAGGTGTACCAATGGCTCAATGTGAAGTTGGAACATTTAGCGATGGAGAAATATCTGTAAACATAAGTGAAACAGTAAGAGGATGTGATGTCTTCGTAATACAATCAACTAATAGTCCAGTAAATGATAATTTAATGGAATTATTAATAATGATAGATGCATTAAGAAGAGCATCTGCAGGTAGAGTAACTGCTGTTATACCGTACTATGGATACGCAAGACAAGACAGAAAGGCTAAGGCTAGAGATCCAATTACTGCTAAGTTAGTTGCAAACTTAATAACTGCAGCAGGAGCAGACAGAGTTTTAACAATGGATTTACATGCTGCTCAAATACAAGGATATTTTGATATACCATTAGATCATTTACAAGGCGGAAGAATATTAGCAGATTACTTTAATACTAAGAGTATAGAAGATTTAGTAGTAGTTTCTCCAGACTTAGGAAGTGTTACAAGATCAAGAAAATTTGCTAATGATTTAAATGGAGATGTTCCAATAGCTATAATAGACAAGAGAAGACCAAAAGCTAATGTTTGTGAGGTTATGAACATAATAGGTGAGGTTAAGGATAAAAATGTTATATTATTAGACGATATGATAGATACTGCAGGAACAATAGTTAATGCTGCTAATGCTCTAAAAGAATTTGGAGCTAAAGATGTTTATGCATGTTGTACTCATGGAGTTTTATCAGGTCCAGCTATAGAGAGAATAGAAAATTCAGCTATAAGTGAGTTAATAGTACTTGATACTATCCAACTTCCTGAAGAAAAGAAGATAGAAAAAATAAAAATAAAAACAGTAGCTCCTTTATTTGGAGACGCTATAAAGAAAATATTTGCTAATGAATCAGTAAGTAAATTATTCAACTAAAATGAGCGATAAAAAGAGATCTCTAAAGAGGTCTCTTTTTGTTTGTGTTGTTTGTCTAAAAATGGTAAAATAAAGTCGAAATTTAGAAAAGGAAGTGGCGAAATGAAAAAAGGAGAAAAAGGATTTACATTAATTGAGCTATTGGTAGTAATAGCAATAATAGGTATACTAGCAGTAGTAGCAGTTCCAGCTTTATTTAAAAATATAGAAAAATCTAAAATAGCGGATGTTGAGAGTGAATACAATGCTTATAGGGCAACTGCATTAGGATATTATGCTGAAACAGGAGAGCTAGCATATTATAATACTTATTATGGAAGTAATGATGAATTCAATAAATATATGGAAAATAATAATGCTGACTTTACTAAAGGTACACCTATAGGAGGGTATTATATTTTAGCTCCTAACAGAAATATAAGTAAACCTAATGAAACTGAAAACAATTTGTTATCTAATAGAGAAGCTCAAGTGGTTAATAAAAATGGAGATGTAGAGGGAGAGAGAAAACCATTAAATAAGTTTGGAGATTTATTTTTATTAATATATACAGACACATCTAAAGAATCTAAGGATATAAATATTTCAAAGAATGGGCTAGCTAAATTAGTAAAAGACTTAGGTTATGGAAATGTGTACTATAATAAGTCTGGAGAGGTAGCATTGAAAATAAAATAGTTTAATTTAAAGGGAGGAGAAACATGAAAAAGAATAATGAGGGGTTTACATTAATAGAACTATTAGTAGTAATAGCAATAATAGGAATATTAGCAGTAGTAGCAGTTCCAGCTTTATTTAAGAATATAAATAAAGCTAAAATAGCAGACGTAGAGTCAGATTATAGTGCTATAAGAAGTGCTGTTTTAGCTGAGTATGCAGAAAATGGAAAATTACCATATGAAATATCGAATCAAAGTTTTATAGATAAATATGTTGATAATGGAGCTAAAGGAACGCCATTGGGAGGGTTTTATCATATAGTTCCAGATTATAATGATGAAAATGGTAATCCATATATAAATTTTGGAGCATATAAATATGATTCTAAAAATAATAGTTTTGATTATGTGAAATCAGGTGAATTACAAAATGAATTCAAAGCTATATTAGCTATAAGACCATATGATGAACAAAATAAAGCTGATGGTGGTATCAAGATAAAAAAAGATGAATTTTTAAAGTTAGGGAAAGACTTAGGTTATCAGAATGTTTTCGTATCAAATAAGAACTTTGCAAAAGACAAAGTTGAGATTTATATTGGATTAATTCCAAAATAAATGTGTGAAAATGTTGTAAAAAGTAGATAATATGTTAAAATAAGTATGGACAATTAAAAATATTGTAGAACTTTGAAGAATATTCTGTATTTGGGCACCTGGGATATTTGGAGTTAGTGGTGCAACCGGCTATAATTGGTATGTAATATTATACAATATAGTCTTTTTTTATGCGTAAAAATGGAATTGGAGGGGTATAAATATGAAAAAAAAGAAAAATAACAAAGGATTTACATTAATAGAATTGTTAGTAGTAATAGCAATAATAGGAATATTAGCAGTAGTAGCAGTGCCAGCTTTATTCAAAAACATAGAGAAGGCTAAAGTTGCAGATTTAGAAAGTGATATAAGTGCAATAAGATCAGCATCACTATCTTATTACGGAGATAATGGGGCATACCCAAATGGATCATTAGTAGTTACTAATGGAAAAATAACTACACCACAAGTAGATGGAAAAGATACTGGAGCTAGTA
Organism: Paraclostridium sp.; assembly: GCF_051657365.1. NCBI lineage: Bacteria > Bacillati > Bacillota > Clostridia > Peptostreptococcales > Peptostreptococcaceae > Paraclostridium > Paraclostridium sp. The sequence goes on along the minus strand of NZ_JBOFKN010000039.1, from coordinate 12,050 downwards.
AAATTTCAAGTGAAGTTGAAAATTTAAGCTTCCCATATGAAGGAAAATATGAATTTGAGGGCTCAGCACCCGGACCTTTAGTATTGAAAATAACTCCAGCAGATGGAAAAAGTATAAGTAGTAATGCAATTGCTAAATTACAAAAAGATTTAGGTAATAGTATGGTGAATGCTTCAAGTGGAAGCACAGCACCACTAACTATAACAATAATAAATAATAAAAATTAAATAGAAGGAGATTAAAATATGAAAAAAAATAGTAAAAAGAAAAATAATAAAGGATTTACACTAATAGAATTATTAGTAGTAATAGCGATAATAGGAATACTAGCAGTAGTAGCAGTTCCTGCTTTATTTAAGAATATAGAAAAAGCAAAAATAGCAGATTTAGAGTCTAATATAAGTGCAATAAAATCTGCATCATTATCGTATTACTCTGATAATGGAAATTATCCTACAGATATGACGAAAATATCATCAGAACTTGAGAGCTTATCGGAGCCGTTTAGTTCTCAATATGCATTTACAGGAACAGCTCCAAGTCCATTAGTATTAACTATAACTCCAGCGAATGATAAGCTTAGTCAAAGTGGATATGATAAACTTGTTAAAGATTTAGGAGCAAGTAATTTTGCAACTGATAGTAGCAAAACTTCAATAAAAATAAATATAATAAAAGGGTAATATATTATATATAACCTATTATAATGCGTTTATGTTTTATCATAAACGCATTATTTGTGTAAATTATAAGTGATATAATTAAATAGAGGTGAGAAAAATGTCACAAAAAGTAAGAATAGGTGATAAATTAGTAGAAAAAGGATATATATCAAATGAACAATTAGAAAGAGCATTAAAACTTCAAAGTGGAACTGGTAAAAGAATAGGGGCAATACTTATAGAGCAAGGGCTTATAACTCCAGAACTATTAACTAGTGTATTAACAGAACTTCTTGATATAGAAAATATAGCTTTAACACGTTCAAATATAAACCCTGAAGCTATAAAATTAATACCAGAAAATATATGCAAACGTTATAAAATATTTCCATTTAAAAAAGAAAATAATAAACTATACTTAGCTATGGCAGATCCTCAAGATAGACAAGCAACTCAAGATGCTAAAAGAATATCAGGATTAGATGTAATACCTTATATAGCTACTATGGGGCAAATAAATCAAGCTATAGAATTTTTTTATTCAAATGTAGATTTAGATAAGGCATTAACTGAGTATTCAAAATCAGAAAAAATAAAAGAAGAAATAATGCTAGAAGATGATGTGAATTCAGCTCCAATAGTTAGACTTGTACATAATGTGTTAGAAACCGCAGTAAGAGCAAAAGCCAGTGATATCCATATTGAAAGAGAAGGCGATTTCATGAGGATTAGATTTAGAGTAGATGGAATTTTAAGTGAATATATGAAGATGAATTCTAAACCATACAAAGCAGTTATAAGTCGTGTAAAAATAATGGCAGGCTTAAACATATCTGAAAAAAGACTACCTCAAGATGGAAGAATATTTTTAAATGTAGATAACAAACCTATCGATTATAGGGTATCAACAATGCCTACAAGCAAAGATGAAAAAGTTGTTATGAGGGTGCTAGACAAAAGTACATTTATGGTTAATAAAGAAAAATTAGGACTTAATAATAAAAATATTAAAATATATGATGAATTGCTTGATAATCCATATGGATTAATATTAGTTGTAGGGCCTACTGGAAGTGGAAAAACAACAACCCTTTATTCAATGTTAAATCAATTAAATAGTGTTGAAAAAAATATACTTACAATTGAAGATCCAGTTGAATATGAACTAGACGGAATCAATCAATCACAAATTAACTATAAGGCAGGATTAAATTTTGCAAGTGCTTTAAGAGCTTTTTTACGTCAAGACCCAGATATAATAATGGTTGGAGAAATAAGAGATTCTGATACTGCAGAAATAGGAATAAGAGCAGCTCTTACAGGTCACTTAGTATTAAGTACATTACACTCAAATACAGCTGTAGGAGCAATTTCAAGGCTTGAAGATATGGGTATAGATAGTTTCCTTATAACATCATCTCTTATGGGTGTAGTTTCTCAAAGATTAGTTAGAAAGATATGTGAAAACTGTAAAACTGAGTACAAGGCAGAAATAGGAGAAAAAAAAGCTTTAAATTATCCACTAGATAAGGATTTAATTCTTTATAGAGGTGAAGGTTGTGAAAAATGTAGCAATACAGGGTATAAAGGTAGACTAGGAATTTATGAAATGCTTAGAATAACAAAGCCAATAAAAGATTTGATAAATGAAGGTGCTACGGATGCACAAATACAAGCTAAAGCTGAGGAATTAGGTATGGAGACTATGAAAGAAGATGCTGCTAATAAAGTTATAGATGGAGAAACAACAATAGAAGAAATGTTAAGAGTCACTTTTATAGCTAATTAAAGGAGTGTTTATAAATGAAGGAATTTAAATATGCAGCTATAATGCTAAATGGAAAAAAGATTTCTAGCACAATTATGGCAAAAGATTATATTGAAGCAAAATCTTTGCTAAAGGAAAAAAAACTGATGATTATAGAATTAAAAGAAAAGAAGGTAGTTTCTTTATTTAATTCTAAAAAATCAAAAAAAAAGAAATTAAAAGCTGACCAGATAAGCCATTTTTGTAGGCAATTTGCAATAATAATTTCCTCGGGAATAAATAGTATGGTAGGATTAGAAACTTTAGGTAAAAAAGCTTCAAATAAAACATTATCAGATGAAATAAAACGAATGGTAAGTGACATAAAAATGGGATCTACAATTGCAGCAACTATGATGGATAAACAATCCAAATTTCCTATGTTGTTAGGTGCAATGGTTGCAACAGGAGAAGAAACTGGAACTTTAGAAGAAGTATTGAAAAGTATGTCAACTTTTTATGAGAGAGAATATAGGATAAATCAAAAGATAAAAAATGCATCTATGTACCCAGCGATAGTAGCCATTTCATCATTTGTAATGTTGTTTGTTTTTACTAGTTTTATACTTCCTCAAATGATGGAAACTATAACTGAAACGGGAGCAACTTTGCCCTTGATGACTAAAATAGTAATGTATATAGGTAACTTTATGAAAAATTATTGGTACTTAGTATTGATATTGGGAGTGCTATTATATTATCAATTAAAAGTTTATATAAAAACTCCAGTAGGAAGAGCGCATAAAGATAGATTGGTAAACAAAACACCTCTCTTAGGGAAGGGAATAAATAGTATAGTTTCTATGAGATTTTCAAGAGCTCTATATTTATTTGTATCTTCAGGGTATCCTATGCTGCAAGGATTAGATCATATAAAAGATAGTTTAAATAATGCTATTGCAGAAAAAGCAGTTAACAAAGCAAAAGAAGGTATAGTTAAAGGAGAAACACTATCTGAAAACCTTGAAAAATCAAAGTACTTTGATCCTGTACTTATACAGATGATAGCAATAGGGGAACAAACAGGGGAATTAGAGAGTATAAGTAAACAAATGGCTGAGTTTTATGAGTCAGAAGCAGAAATTTATTTAAATAGAATGGTAGCTATGATAGAGCCTATAATGATAATTATAGTTGGTATAATGGTAGCTATATTAGTAATATCAGTATTCTTACCAATGTTAAGCATATATGATGCTATATAGGAGGAAGTGTTTATGACAGCAAAATTGTATATTTCATATTATGGAGACTATGTGTCTATAGTAGAAGGAACTTATAATAAGAAAAAAGAAAAATTTATAATAAAAGAAAAATTTTTCCTTTCAAATTCAGACATCGACATAGATTATGATGCAGATAAATATGAATTACTTAGACAGGCATTAATGAGAAGTCAATTTAAAAGTAAAAATGTAGTTTTATGTTTTAATACTAAAGATATTATTTTGAAATCAAATAAAATACCGAAAGTTGATAAAAAAGATTTAGAAGGTATTATGAACATAGAAATTTATGAGATGATATCTTTAGACAAAGATAGTCATGTATTTTCATATGAAGTAACAACTGAGGATGAGCAAGACGGTACTAAGTTTATTGAAATGATATTAGCTGCCATTCCTAATAACGAAATTGAAAAAATAATAGAAGTTTTAAAAGAATTTAATTTGAATTTAGAAGTCGTAGATACTATAGCTACTTCTTATTTGCGAGTATTAAAGTTAATAGAATATAAAGATATAATGATTGCTAATGTGGGAGATTATGGAACTGCAATTGATATATATAAAGATGATAAATTATTTATTCACGATAACGTTCCAATTAAATTAACTAGTGAAAATTCGGAATATCAAAGCAGTAACATTGCCACGGAAGTAAATGGACTTATGAATTACTATTCTTCTAGAAACTTTGGAAAGTCAGTTGATAAAATTGTTACCATTGGTAAATATGCATATAACAAAGACTTAGAAAATGCATTTAAAATGGCATTTTCTAGTGAATTAGTAAAAGGAATAGAAAATCTTTTTGATATAGAAGAAAGTGTAAAAGGAAACATAAAAGAAAATGAAATAAGTTTAATTGTAGATGCTTTGGGATGTATGTTACATAATGAAAATAAAAAAGGTTATCCGTATATGAATTTACTTCCTCAAGAACTTAAATCAAAGCAAAGAAAAAAAGAAATTATAAAAAAAGCATATAAAATAGTTCCTTTAATTTTAATTATTTTATCTATTCCATATATGTTTTTTATATATTCTATAGATAGTAAAAAAGAAAAATTAAAAAATTTAAATGATGATATAAAGAGAATTGAAATAAAGAATGAAGAAATAGTAAAAATAAAGAAAGATATAAACGCTAAAAAAGAAGAATTAAAAGTTTATAATATGATACTATCTAAACAGGTTACATGGGGACCTATACTAAATTCTATAAACAGCAATATACCGTATAGGGTAGATATAACAAAGTTAGATGTTAAGTATGATGAAATAACTAATAACAAAAATAATAAAACATCTGATTCTAATAATGAAAAAGAAGATAAAGAACCTATATATGAGCAAATACCAAACATGATAACTATAGAAGGTAATTCAAGTTCCACAAGGAACGTAGGTCAATTTGTATATGAATTAAGCACTTCAAGTTATTTTAAAGATGTTAAGTTGCAAAGCATCAAAAAAAATGAAGATAAAGGTACTTATGAATATGTAATAAAGGCTTATTTGAAAGAAGGTGTTATGTTCAATGGATAAAAAAAATATACTTCATATGGATATAAAGGATTTATTTAAAAGTGACATTAAAGTAAATCCTAAAAATATATTAATTTTAGTAGGTGCATTTTTAGGATTATTTATTTATATGTATTTTATTTTGTATCCTAAATTTAATGAATATATGAAAGTAAACAATAATTTAAATGAAGCTAAATCTAAATTAGAAGCGGATCAATATGAGTTAGATACTAGACCTCAACTAACTGATAAGCTATATACCTTAAATGAAGAAGTAAATACTAAAAGTAAAAAATTATCTTATGATATGCAGGATGGAATGTTTTTAGTAGGACTTTCTAATATGATGAGTAAAAATGGGATAGAGTTAATTAAATATAATGTTGACACATACACAAAGTGTGAAAATTTTTATGCAGTACCAACTATATTGGAAGTAAGAGGAGATTATAGATACATAAGAGAAATGATGTATTACTTAGAAGAACAAAAAAATGTTACTCAAATCCAAAATTTTAATATGGAAACATATATAGAACCTGAAAATATAGTGTTTGATAAAAGTAATGCGTTAAACTCTAGTTTAGGTAATATAAATATGACTACTAATAAAGAGAATAAGGCAAAGGGAAAAGTTACGGCAACTTTTAAATTTGTAATGTATATGTCACAAGAGCCTAATTTAAAACTAGAAACAGAAAATCCTAGCAACTGGAACCCTGGAAAGTTTAACCCATTTGTCGATACTACAAAGTAGGAGTGTAATATATGAATATTGATAATAGAGGATTTACACTTATAGAAGTTTTAATTTCATTAACTATTGTTTCTATAATAAGTATGGCATTTTTTATGTCGGTAAACATGACTAATAAAGAAAATGCTAAAAATGAAAAAGATATACAGGCTATGGATATAGCTCAAAGTCAAGTTGAATATTTAACTAAAGAAATAAAAAGTAAAAAAGAAACTATAGACATAGATTTTAACGGTGATAAGGAAATAAATGAGACTGAGGATATTAATAGCAATGAGAAAATTTTAAAAAGTTATATTCAAAAAAATGGATTAGATATGATTGAAGGGGATGTTGATTATCCTAAATACATAGTTCAATATAACGAAAAAGAAAATACCAAATATCAAGTTCTTATATCATTAAAACCAAGTTTAAAAAAGCAACAAGAAAAAAATTATTATTTATATGATATAGAAGTTAAAGTAAAACCTTTGACAGATTTAACAAAAAGAGAAGCTAAAATACAAACTAAGGTACTAGATAATGGTAATTAGAAGAAATTAAGCTAGAAAGGAGGGCTATATACAATGAAAAAAAAGCTGAAAAGTAAAAATGGCTCTGCTATGGTACTAGCAATGATTGTAATAGTATTAGCTAGCATAGTAATGTTAATTCTTTCAAAGCAAATATTAAATCAAATAAAAATAACGAAAAATACTCAAGATTCAATACAAACAGATTATAATGTCCAAGGAAATATTGAAGAAGGTATAGGAGATTTTATATCACAGGTAAGTATTGAGGGTAACAATAAGTCAACAGAATCAAATTCAACAGGAAAAATTAAGTATGAGGCTAGTCAAAGTATTGTTTATAGAATAGGAAGAGATGTAAAAGCTAATTTACTTGAAGCTCAGCTTATAAATAAGCAATTAGAGATGCCTGATAAAGTTGGAAATAATATTAATTCAGAGGGTAAATACATTGATGGAAAAAGTACATATCCTGAAATAGGTAAAATTTTAAAAGAAATATATTTTGATAAAACTTATAAATCGGAAACAGGTAAAAAATCTCCTATAGACTATGTTATAAATCAAGGGGAATATATAAATGGAATAACGGAAGAAAAGCAAAAAAATATAGTAGATGCATTAACGTATATAAATCAAAATCTTAGTACGGTGTTAAATAATGAAGAGCTAAATGGAGGTAATCCTTCAACGGATAAGCAATTAATAAAAAATCTTATTCAACAATCACAAGATTATATAAGTTATTTAATAAATCAATTAAATAGTGAATTTATATATTTTCAATATGGGACTACTTTAGATAGTGAACATATAAATATAATATCAAATCAAGATATTAATCAATTAACATCTGAATTAGATATCAGTATAAATTATCTAGAAAAAATTGTAAAATCAACATCAAATTTAAAAGATTTAGATTTAGAAAGTGAAAAAGATAAAAAAAGTATAGAATTTATTGAATACATGCTATATACAATGAAGGATGTAAAAGATAGTGACTATATAAATAGCTTGAAGATAGATATACAAAAACTAAAAGACTGTAACAATTACGATCAAAAATTAAATCAAGTTTTAAAAATATCTTCAAAGTTAGATAGTCTTTACATAATGATTGGTAAATATAACTATGAAAAAGAAATTATGAATATACATAAAAATGGTGTTGCAAGTTTGGATGCAGGCAAAGAGTACGGTATAAGTTTATCTGAGAGAGAGATGTTATCTACAATTAGGGTATATTCTCAGTTTGCTAGAAGATACATTAAATCCACTCAAGTTCAGTTAAAGTATATGAAATATAAAATAAATAAAGGGCTTATCAATGAATATATTATAGATGATGAAATTCAAAAAAATATAAATAGCACATATAACAATATAGAAAAAATCAATGACTATAATATGAGTTCAAAAAAAATTAAAGATAATTGCGATAGTATATTGAACCAGCGTGAAAAGTTAGAAAGCAACTTAGATATTATAAAAGTCTTTGGGGCAAAGGATAAAAGCAACTGGTGGAATGGATTTTGGAAGTGGATTTTTGGAAATGATGATTCGCAAAATGCAATGTACTTAAATTATGATAAAACGATAGGAGATATAGTTGTAAATTTAGATTATTTATTAGACAAATCAGAATCGATAGAACAGCAACTAAAGGATTTAAAAAATTCTATATCCTCTAATGCAGATAAAGCTCAAATAGATAATTTTTTACAAGAAATAAATAAATCTATAAATTTATTAATAAAGACAAGGTATGAATTTAACAGTGTTTGGAGTGAAGGCGATCATTATATCCAAAATAGAAATGAGGATGGTAAATTAAGTATAAAGTTTCCTCAAGATTTCACAACGTTAAAAGATAGTCAAGGTGGAAATGTTAAAGTTAGCTTAAATCAAGTTAGAGTAAATGGTATTGATTACACTCTTAGAGTTAAACCAGAGGGTGGATATAATATTATCGAAACTAGTCCAGGAAATGATATATATATAGATATAAGTTTAGAGTCTAAGGATAAAAAATTAAAAAAACCTATTAAATCAAAAGTTGAAGTAAGTATTACAAGTTTAAAAACTGAATCGGATTATGATATAAATTATAAAGTTTTAGAATGGAAAAATTGATAATTTAATATTGGATTTTGTTAAGGAGAGATTTAAAATGAAAAAAGATAACGGATTTACATTAATAGAAGTGATTATAGCCTTAGCTATAATTACTTCTGTTAGTTTTATTGGATATCAAGTTATAAATAAAACTCATACTTTAAGCAAAGATCAAGCCTTAACAGCTGATATACAAAATGGGGTAAATAATTTAAAACGTTATATGACAAATGAGTTAAGTTCAGCTAAAGAAGTTAAGTTAAGTTATGAAAAAAATAAATACGAAAATATAAAAGATATAGACAAAGACAATAAAGCATATGAAAACATAAAAAAGAAAATAGATTCTATAAGCGGTGATGATATTTTTTCATATAAATATTTAATAAATATAAATGATGAAAAAAATGTTGAATACATTGTAAATATTTATATTAAAAATTATAAAAAATTATATTCTATTGATAGGTTAGATAAAAAAACAAAAATGAATTTTATAACTAATCAGGCTTTAGGTGAAGATAAAATACCATTGGAAATACTTTTTGATAAAGATTTATATAATGTAAATATAAGTTATATAAAGCAAAATACAGAGTTATATAGTTTTGACGTATATAATAGGTTATATAGTTTTAATAATGATAGCATTAAACCTATAGAGCCAGATAATCCAATAATAGTAGACAATTATTTTGAGTATTGTATAAGTCAGAGTTTGAAAAACTTGAATGATTCAGAACTTGGAAATAAAGAGGTTAGCCAGATAATAGAATCATTAAACTCTGTTTTAACTAAAGATATAAATTTAAATCAAGAAAGTATGAAAGAAACTATGGAAGGTCTACAAAATGATTTATTATATATAATAAAAAGTGATACTAACATACTTAAAGACTCTTATGATAATTTAAATAAAGCACTATATTATATGTATACAGCTGAAGAAACTTTAGATGAAATAAATGAAAATCAAGATATAGATAAAGCTAAGGCGATTTCAAATAATATACATAATGGTATTTATGATGATGAAGAAAATGAAGGTGGTAAAAATACATTTGTTATACAATTGAATGAATTTACGGATGCAATTAAACATCATGCCAATGGAATGAGCAAGGATGATATTGACTTTGCTACTAAACTATCAGAACAAGTTAAATCTAATCTTGATAGTATGTGGAAATATGTAAACAGGACAGCAGGGTCTGAAATATTTAATATAATTCATGGTTCGTGGAATACAGGGCTAACTGATGAAAATAAAAAAATTATATGCACAACTATGAATACTGTAATAGATAAAGTTATAGATTCTAAAGTATATGTAAATAAAGTAATAAGAGAAGATATTTTGAAAGAAGGAAATTCTGCTGAAGTAAATAAAAAGGGACAAAAAGTAAATGATGAGTTAGATGACCTTATAGATGCGTTAATAGAGATAAAGGCTCGCATTGAGAGTTCTAACTATTATATTAATCAGTAGGATATAAAGGAGAGATTAAATGAAAATTTTTAGTATGTTAAAAATAGCTGTAGAGTTAGGGGCCTCGGATATACATGTAACAACCGATTGTGAACCTATAGCTAGGACAAAAGGCAAATTTGTTAAGTTATCGGACAAGTTATTAACAAAAGAAGATACAGAAGAGATGGCTAAAGAATTAGCTGGACCAAAAAACTTTGAAAGAGTGAGGCAACTTGGAGAATGCGATTTTTCTGTTGCAATAGAGACTGGAGAACGATTCAGAGTAAATGTGTATAAGCAAAAGGGGAATTATGCAATAGCAATAAGAACAATAACATCTGAAATACCATCTTTTAAAATGTTAGGGCTACCCGAAAGCATAAGTAAATTTACAGAAAAGGAAAAAGGATTAGTTTTGGTTACAGGTCCTACGGGAAGTGGTAAAAGTACAACTTTAGCAAGCTTACTAGATATAATAAATGAGAATCAACAAAAGCATATAATTACACTTGAAGATCCTATAGAATATGTGCACCATCACAAACAATGTATAATATCACAAAGAGAAATTGGACATGATACTGAAAGCTTTAATAGTGCATTGAGAGCTATATTGCGTCAGGATCCAGATGTAATACTTATAGGAGAAATGAGAGACCCAGAAACAGTTTCTATAGCATTAACTGCAGCTGAGACAGGTCACTTAGTATTCTCCACTTTACATACGGTAGGAGCTTCAAAAACAATAGATAGAATAGTTGATATGTTTCCATCAGAACAGCAACAGCAGATAAGAACGCAATTATCAACTGTGTGTGAAGGTGTAATATCTCAACAACTTATACCGACTATAGATGGTAGAAACAGAGTAGTTGCAGTTGAAGTAATGATAGCTACACCAGCTATAAGAAATTTAATAAGAGAATCAAAAACATATCAAATACCTAATATGATACAAACAGGTACAAAGTTGGGGATGCAATCTATGGATCACGAACTTGTAGATTTATTTAGGAAAGGTAAAATTTCCAGGGAAAGTGTTTTAAGTAGATGTGCAGATTTTGAATATACTAATAGGTTATTAGGTGGTGCATATTAATGGATACATATTTTTTAATAGTATCATTTGTAATGGGAGCTATATTTGGAAGTTTTTATAATGTATGTATTTACAGAATACCAGAAAAACAATCTATAGTTAGTCCTCCATCTCATTGCTATAATTGCAATGCAAGATTAAAATATATAGATTTAGTACCAATTATAAGTTGGATATTTTTAAAAGGTAAATGTAGATATTGCGAAGTAAAAGTTTCTTCAAGATATGCTATAGTAGAGTTTTTAACAGCAATATTATTTAGCTTAATATATATAAGTTTTGGATATGAAATTAAAACACTATATTATATGTTTTTAGTATCACTTCTTATAATAATAACTTTTATAGATATAGATCATTATATAATACCTGACAACCTAATTTTAATAGGTTCTATAGTAGCTATAATAGTAAACTTACTAGGATATGGAGTGCCTCTTATAGATGGATTAAAGGGAGCTTTATTTGCTGGAGGAGGAGTATTAGTAGTAACTTTAACTTTAGAATATATAGTTAAAAAAGAAGTAATGGGCGGAGGCGATGTAAAGCTATATGCCATGATAGGATTATTTTTAGGTACTAAACTTGCTTTATTAACTATAGTAATAAGCATATATATAGGAGCTGTATATGGGATTATATTTATTATTTACAATAAAGTAAAAAAACAAGGGTTTAGTTCAACAATACCATTTGGTCCGTTTATATCAATTGCAGCAGTAATTTCCATATTTTATGGAAATCAAATAATACAATTTTATCTAAAAACATTTTTATAAATAATAACCTATGAGTATTATACCCATAGGTTATTATTTATAAAAATCAACAAGACTATAAATTAATTAAATTGGCAATAATCTAGATA
>NZ_JBOFKN010000038.1:0-24599 GCF_051657365.1 Paraclostridium sp. | reverse complement strand
CAATAAATTTATTTTCATTTATTTTTATATCTGCATTTAGTGGTTGTATATTTATACTTCTAGCTAAATTATTTATATACAAATCTAATTTTTCTTTTTCATATTTTGTTTCCAATTCAAAGTTTATTTTATTACCTAAGTATAAATTTATTTTTGTTTTAATATTTTTCAATAAATTATCTTTTCTACTTAATTGATAAGCATTTGATGTAGCCTTTTCAATTTCATACTTAAAATTTATATCGTTTAAATTAAGCGTATAAATTTTATCTTTACAATTTAAATTTATTATATTATTTGTATAAACTAAATCATTTATTTTTTTTATAGCTTCATTTTTAGTTAATCCTGAGACATCAATATTTTCAATATATATATTTTTGTATATCTTACCTTCTTTATTGCTAGCATAACAAGTTTCATTTAATCCTAAATAAAATAATACAGATACGATTAATAGAAAATATATCTTTTGTCTCTTCAAATTTAGTCATTCCCTTCTTGATAATAGTCACAATATTCAACTAATGGACACATGTTACATTCAGGTTTTCTAGCTTTACACATTCTTCTTCCATGAAATATTATTAAATGATGTGCATGTGACCACCTTTTCTTTGGTAATACTTTCATAAGTTCAAATTCAGTTTTTTCAGGTGTATCAGTTTTAACTAAACCTATTCTATTAGATACTCTAAAAACATGAGTATCGACTGCAATTGCATCCACTCCAAATGCATTACTAAGAACTACATTAGCTGTCTTCCTACCTACTCCTGGTAATTTTATCAGTTCCTCCATAGTTCCAGGAACTTCGCCTCCATAATTAGAACAAAGTAAAACTGATGTTTCCTTTATTTTTTGAGCTTTACTTTTAAATAATCCACAACTTTTAATTTCTTCGCTGATTTCAGCAGTAGTCAAACTTGCAAAATCTTCAGGTTTATTATATTTTTTAAATAACTCAGCTGTTACTTTATTAACCCTAACATCAGTACATTGTGCTGACAGTATAGTCGCAATAAGTAATTCAAATGCAGTAGTATGATTTAATTCACATTTAGCATCTGGATATATTTCTTCTAATATATCTAATATCTTTTTTATATTTTCTTTATTTTTCTTTTTTGCCTTAGCCATGCTAAAATCCCCCTTATAATTAATTCTTCTATTGTAATATATAACAATTTTATATATTACTTAAACATATTTAATATCAATAAAATATATATTTACTTATATTATTTATCAAATATAGCTAATATATATATCTTATTTTTTTGTAATATATTTCAATTTAAAATAATAAAAGGGATTATATCTACTTATTAGATATAATCCCTTTTTTACTTATTTGTTATCTATCTCACTGTATTTTTTCAATTTTTTAATAGCCAATTCTTTTACTTCATCAAATGTTTTATCTGTTAGAATAGAAATAGCTTCTTCAATTCTATCTACTGGATAAATATGAAATTGACCCCTTAGTATAGCATCATTTACCTCATCTAATAAAATTAAATTTCTCAAATTGTTTCTAGGTAGTATAACTCCTTGATTTCCTGTTAACCCTTTTTTCTTACAAGCAAAGTAAAAACCTTCTACCTTTTCTGTAACTCCACCTACAACTTGAATATCACCTTTTTGATTTATAGAACCTGTAGCCGCAATATTTTGCTTTATCGGTGTATCACTTAAAGATGATAACAGTGCATATAACTCCGCTCCTGAAGCACTATCCCCGTCTACACCTCCATAATTTTGTTCAAAACATATATTGGCATTTAATGACAATGAAATTTCTTGTGATAAATTTTCTAATAAAAATCCATTCAAAATAAGAACACCTTTACTGTGTATCGGACCACTCATTTCTACTTCTCTTTCTATATTTATTATTCCACCACTTCCCGGTGCAGTCGTTACAGTTATTCTAGATGGTCTACCAAAAGAATATTCTCCCATATTAAGAACTGAAAGCCCATTTATAACACCAACTTTTGAACCAGTTGTTGATATAAGTGTAAATCCATTCTCTATAGATTCATCCATTTTTTTCTCTATCTTGCTAAATCTATCTCTCCTTTCCCTTATAGCTTTAATTACATCTTCTTTATCTACAAATTTAGATCCTCTTATAGAGGCATAAGCATCTCCCTCTACTAATATTTCTACTATTTTATTAAACTTAGTAGACAATTTGTCTTTATCTCCAGTTATCCTAGTACTGTATTTTATAATTTGTTGAACTCCATCATAAGTAAAATGCTTCAAATTGTTTTTTTCACAATAAGCTGCTATAAATTTACTAACTCTCATTTCATTGTCTTGATCTTTCTTCATCTCATTATCAAAATCCACAAATATCTTAAAATATTTATTAAACTCAGGATCATAATGATACATTGCATTATACATATAATTGCTACCTATTAAAATAACTTTTATATTTACAGGTATTTTTTCAGGTTTTATTGCAGTTTGTGTATCTAGTGTTATCTCTCCCTGCTGTATAGTTTTCTTTAAAATATCCCAAGACAAATTGTATCTTAATAATTGATCTACATATAAAACTAAATACCCACCATTAGCTTTGTGTACAGCTCCAGGTAATAATTTTGTAAAATCTGTTTTTACAGTTCCATTATAATATTCGTATTCTGCTTTCCCAAACAAATTGGCAGGACTTGGGTTTATTTCTACTACTACTGGTGCTTCCGATTGTTCTAATCCATTATCTACTAATAAATTCACTTTATATCTTGTAAAGTGTTCTTTATCATATTTATCTTTTAATTCGTCTTCATCTAAATAAAATAAGTATACATATTCTAGTATGTCATCTCTACTATCTTCTAAATACTTACTTACTTTCTCAAAATGACCATATTTTTCTAATAAAACATCTATATGAGGGCTAACTACAAACTTTCCTATTTCATATTCTAAATCTAAAAGAGCTTCTTTGGCTTCTTCTTCTATATCTTTAATTTTATAAGCTACTTGTATTGCTGCGTTTTCAAGTTCTTTCTTAACCTTATAAAATTCATCTGTCGTTGTGTCTATATCCTCGTCATTAGGAGTAAAAATCATTCCAACCTTACTACTTTTTAACTTAAAACCTTTCTCTTCTCCATATTTTTTTATTTGTTGAAGTAGTGTGTCTTTTTCAATTTCATAATCATCTAATAATTCATTTTTGCTTAATTCAAAATCTTCACTTTCAAATGCATCCTTAAGCTCATCAAGTAATGTTTCTATAAGTTTATCCATATCTTTTTTAAATAATTTACCCATACCTTTATCCAAAGCTATAGCTACAGGCTCTCTATTATTTTCAAAATTATATACATAACACCAATCTTTATGATTGTTTTTTTCCTGAGCATAAGATTTCAAAGCATTAAGTACATAGGTAGTTTTTCCAGTTCCACTGTCTCCAGCTACAAATATGTTATACGCAGAGTTATCTATTTTAAGACCAAGCTCCATAGCTTTTATTGCACTTTCTTGCCCTATTATTTCTTTTAATCCCTCTAATTCAGAGGTATTCGAATATCTAATCATATCCATCCCCCTTCCAATCCTTTTTATATCATATGTTTGATATATATTAAATGTTAAGTAAAAAATAAAAAACTTCTAACTATAAAAGTTAAAAGTTTTATTTATCTAAAATCTCCATATTTCTTTGTATTATTTTTTTACCTCTCCAACTAAATGCTTTTTCTTTATATCTTCTTTTAAATTCCTTATTTGATATATTGTAAATTTCTTCATTACTTAAATTCGTCATTATATCCTCATTAAATTCTTTTATATTGGTTTTTTCTATATTTATATTATGAGGACATACATCTTGGCATATATCACATCCAAATATCTTATTATTGTTTTTTAATATAATTACTTCTTCTTCACTTAATTCTTCTTTCTTTTGAGTTATATAAGATAAACATTTTTTAGGGTTAAAATCATATTCTCCTAATATAGCTCCTCCAGGACAGCTTTTTTCACACTTACCACAATTTTTGCAAGTCTTATTATTTATCGTATCAGGTTCAAATTCATAATTATTTAATATATACCCTATAAATACATATGACCCATACTCATCGGTTATAATATTGTTGTTTATTCCATAATAGCCTATCCCAGATATATTAGCTAAATATCTATCTACTAGTGGTCCATTATCAGAAAATGATCTAGCCTCAAAATTTTCTACTCTTGAATTTAAAAATTGTTCAATTTGCTCTAATTTGGATTTTACTACTATATGATAGTCTTTTCCATAACAGTATTTAGATAAATTAGACTCTTTTTCATCTTTAGTATAATAAGGGAAAGCACAAACTATTATAGACTCTACATTTTCCATTGTAACTTTAGGATCTATTCTTTTTTCCATAGATGGTTCTTCCATTCCAGTTAAATACCCATTCTCTAATCTATCTTTTATAATCAACTCCAAATCATAATACGGTCCTATTCCTGCAATACCCATACACGGAATTCCTATATCATTGCAAAAATCTTTTAAAATTTTTTTATTCATAACTTTTCCTTTCATTAATACAAATTTAGATTTATAATAACTAAAGTACAAAGGATGGTGACGTCATTGATAAAATTAGTAATTCCAGGAAGACCAATAAGTAAGTCAAACTTTAAACTTCACAATGTTCATGGACAAGCATGGATGCCCTCTAAAGGTAAACACTCTAAGTATTTAGCATATGAAAATATGATTGCTGGATATATAAACACTCAATATGATGGGCCTTGTCTAGAAGAAGATCTTATTACTGTTTTAAAGTTATATTTCCCTAACAAAAGAATGGGAGACTTGCACAACTATCCTAAAAGTATATGTGATGGTATAGAAAAAAGCGGTATTATAAAAAATGATAAACAGTTGAAACCCGTTCTTTTATTTGATTTTATTGATAAGGAAAATCCGCGTGTTGAAGTAGAGTTATACCCTTTATCTGAATATAAAGTGGACTATACTATTTCAAAGCTATAATTTCAAAATGGATGTCTCAAAATATTGAGACATCCTTTTTTACTAATCTAATTTATCACATACCTCTTTTAACATTTCTCTAATAGGTAAATTATAAGGACACTTAATTTCACATTTACCACATTCTATACAATCAGATGCTTTTACTTTTAAGCTTTTATATCTATCTTTTGACCATTCCTTTAAATTGTATCTAGTATAGTATCCTTCTAATAAAAAATTCATCGGTATATTTATGCCAACAGGGCAAGGCATACAATATTCACATCTTCTACAAAATCTATTCCCAAGTTTATTTCTTATCTCAATTATATTATACTCATCTTCTTTAGTTATCTTTAAATCATCAATTATAGCTGTATTTTCTATAACTTGATCAATACTATCCATTCCAGGAATTGCAACATCTATATAATCTTTAGACAATATATATTTTATAGCTAATCTAGCATTGTCTATAGCCCCACCAGCTAAAGGTTTCATAACTATTACTCCAATATTTCTTTTATTAGCTTCTTTAAAAATTTCATCAGCTTGATCTTCAACTATATTATATGGAAATTGAACAGTGTCAAACTTATCACTATATACAGCTTTTTTTATTGTCTCTACATTATGACTGGTTATTCCTATATTTTTTATTTTACCTTGCTTTTTGCAATCTAATAGCGCTTTATATGCCATATCATCATTGAATATATTATCATATTCATCTATCTTTACATTATGTAATTGATATAAATCTATATAATCAGTTTTTAAATTTTTCAAACTAATATCAACATCTTTTATCATATCATCATATGTTCTTGACATGCTTTTTGTAGCTAAAATAAATTTATCTCTTTTTCCATCAATAGCATTACCTATATATTCTTCACTTATAGTATATCCTCTAGCTGAATCTATAAAGTTTATACCTTGATTTACTAATTCATCTATAACTTTATTTGTATCTTCTTGTGTTATTCTTTGTATAGGAATACCCCCAAATCCAACTCTATTAACCTTAATATTAGTTCTTCCTAAAACTCTCATAAGCTCCCCCTTTTAATATTAATTATTATAAATTAAGACGATATTTTATTCTTAAATAAAATATCGTCTTGCTATATAATAATATTATATACTAACTTATTGTATTTGTTTTATAATATCTTTTATCATTTCTATCTCTCTTTTATGCCCTTCATCCTCTAATGGTGTTTCTAGATAAAACGGAAGATGTTTTAATTTAGGATGTGTTATAAATGCTATTATTGGATTTAATCCAATCTCCCCTTCACCTATACATGCATGTCTATCTTTTTTAGCTCCAAAAGGCATCATACTATCATTTAGGTGAACGGCTTTTAATTTATCTAATCCAATAATTTTATCAAATTCATCTATTACAACGTCTAGATCATTTACTATATCATATCCTGCTGAGAATATATGACAGGTATCTAGACATACACCTATCTTATCCTTGTATTCTACTTTATTTATTATCTCTTTAATCTGCTCAAATGTAAAACCAATTTCAGTACCCTTTCCAGACATTGTTTCAAGTAATACAATTATATTTTCATCTCCAGTTATAGCTTCATTTAAAGCCTTAGCTATCTTATCAGTTCCAACTTCTACACCTGATCCTACATGGCTACCTGGGTGAAAACACATATATTCAATTCCTAGCGAATCCATCCTTTGTATATCTTCTTTTATAACTTTTCTAGCAAATTCATAAACTTCTTCCTTCGCACCAGCTAAATTCATAGTGTATGGCGCATGTGCTAAAAGAGGTCCAAAATTATTATCTTTTCTTATTTCCTGAAATTTAATTATATCTTTTTCATCAAAAACTTTTGCATTCCCTCCTCTTGGATTTCTACTAAAAAATTGAAATGTATTTGCCCCTATACTTACCGCAGTCTGAGCAGCTTTCGTAAATCCTTTTGCTATTGATATATGTGGTCCTATTACTATCACTAAATTTCCTCCTACTATTTTTTATTCGTTTTATTAATATACCCAAAAAAATAAGTATCAACAAATTCGTTGATACTTTATGCTCTACATTTTTCATCTAAAGGTATAGTGATTAAAGATAAGTCATACTTTGTTTTTAAATCTTTATCTTTCCTATTCATTAGGATATCCTTTATTTTAGAATCTACTGTTTCTACCAATTCTTTTATTTCATCTTTACTTAAACATATTTGATCATAATTAGCTATATTTTCATCTTCTATAATATTTTCTTCTATAGCTTTATAAAAAGAATTGCTCATATTTTCAAACTTAGATATACACATATCCCCTATATCCATATTATCTTTGTCATCATTGAAATTCAAAGCTTTCTTTCCTATAACTATATGTTTAGCTGTAGGATAGTAATACTTCTCAACAATTCCTGATTTAACTTTCTCTTGTACTAAATCTAGAACGCCTACTTTGTATAAAGTTTTTATATGATAATTTATTTTTGCATGAGGTTCATCTAATAATTGAGATAGTTGTTTTGCTGATAATGGAGTTGCCTTGAATGCCTTTAATATATCTATTCTTCTTGGATGTGCAATAGCTTTTATACACTCTAAATCTCTAAGTACTAATACTTCTTTCATTCCCCCACCACCCATAAAAGTATTTAATTATATAAATAATTATATATTATCATGTGGTAATTGTCAAAAAATTCTCTATTTTAGAATATATTTATTTTATATTTTTCACTCAAGTTTTGTAGTATTTTTATACCAGCAATGCTATTTCCTTTTTTATCAAGGGCAGGTCCATATATACCTATTCCCATTTTATTAGGTATAGATGCCATTATACCTCCTCCTACACCTGATTTTGCAGGAATTCCTACCTTTATTGCAAATTCTCCCGATGCATCATACATTCCACAAGTTACCATGAATGTTTTTACTATCCTTGAAATACGTTCATCTATAAGTCTATCTCCAGTTTCTATATCCAACCCGTAAGATGCTAAATTAACACCCATTCTAGCTAAATCAACACAATCTATTTCTATAGAACATTGTTTAAAATATAAATCTAATACTTCCTCTACATTTCCTTCTATAAATCCATCATTTTTTAAAAGATATGCCATAGCTCTATTTCTATCACCCGTAGCCTTTTCAGACTCATATACATCATGATTTATTTGTAAGTTATCATTTTTAGCTAGCTTTCTAAAGAAATTAAGCATTTTTGCTTCCTTTTCTTCTACGCTATCTCCTTTTATCATAGATGTTGTAACAATCGCACCTGCATTTATCATTGGATTACATGGTTTTTTAGTATTATTAGTTTCTAATTTCATAATAGAGTTAAAGGGATCTCCGCTCGGCTCCATCCCAACTTTAGAAAACACATATTCCCAGTCATTTTCACTAAGTACTAAAGCCAATACGATAGGCTTTGATATACTCTGTATAGTGAATTTTTTATCGCAATTTCCTGCCTTATGAACTACATTATTCATATCTATCATACATATACCTAAGTCATCTTGCCTTGCGTTCTTTAATTCAGGTATGTATGATGCTACATGTCCATAATTCGTATACTTTCTATTTTCCTCAAGTATTTCTTCTAATACGTTTTCCATCCATTTTCCTCCTTGTTTTTTTCTAACGATATACTATTCCTATAGATATAATACAAAAAATCCTGGGGTTATGTCAATGTCCCAGGATTTCAAGCTTAATCAACTATTCTACTTCCTCCAATAAACTCTCTTATTATAGATGTTGGAGGTATATCAAGTTCATCATCTAACTCTATAAAATACTGTAAAAATTTGAGAATTCTATTAGCCTCTATAAACGCTTCATTATCATCTTTTATTTCTTCTAAAAGAGGTTTTGCATATTTTTTAAGTACAGCTAACTCATATAAGCATGCAGAGTTAAACATTATATCTGCTTCTTCTTGATATGGGAATATGTTTTTTTCTTCTCCTCTTCTTACAGAATTCCAGTTCAATATAGTCTTCTCAGCACTATAACCTCTAAAGTTATAATCTCTAACTATTCTTCTTATAAGCCTTAAATCAGTTGTAGGTATTCTATTGTGATCATCTAAATTTATTTGAGTAAGAACACTTATATATATTTTAAATTTATCCTTTTCATCTATACTTTGTGTAAGCATAGGGTTTAAGGCATGTATCCCTTCTAATATAATAGGTTGATCTTTTTCTATTTTTAGAGTCTTCCCGCTAAACTCTCTTTTTCCTGTTTTAAAGTTAAACTTAGGAAGCTTTATTTCTTCGCCTCTAAGTAATTTTTCTAAATCACTATTGAATAAGTCTAAATCTACAGCATATATAGATTCAAAATCAAAATTTCCAAATTCATCTAATGGAGTATCTTCTCTATCTACAAAATAATCATCTAAAGATATAGGTACTGGATGTAGATTATTCACTTTCAATTGAACTGATAATCTATGAGCAAAACTAGTTTTACCTGATGAAGATGGTGCAGCTATAAGTATAACTCTTTTGTTATTTTCTTTTATTTTATCTGCAATTTGCGAAATCTTTTTTTCATGTAAAGCTTCTACTATCCTAATCATTTCATTGTATTTATTATTAGTTATAGTTTTATTAAGACTTATAACTTTATCTATTCCTATAAGATCTGACCAATTTTCATATTCTTTATATATAGTAGATAGTTTAGGTTGTGGTATAAATTCACGAGCTTTACTTTTATCTTCTTTATCCGGTCCTAGTATAACAACTCCTGATTGCCATTTTTTTATATCAAATACAGTTACACAACCTGTAGATGGTAACATATATCCATAAAAATGATTTATATGATTACCACATTTATAAATTTTCACGTCATCGTACTCTTTATACTTTAATAACTCAGCTTTTGCAGGTCTATTGTTCTCATTAAATATTTTCATTGCATTTTCTCGATTTGTAACTATTTTTTCTATATTAATATCAGTAGTTATTATATATTCCATTTTTGATTTTATATTTGCTATTTCTTCATCAGTTAAAATATGTTTTCTATTTCCTATTTCACAGTATAATCCATTAGATAAAGAGTGCTCTATACTTACATCATAATTTGGGTATAGTTCTTCACATGCTTTTATAAAAATAAAAGCTAATGTCCTTGTATAAACCCTCATCCCATCATCATTTGTAGTATCTATAAATTCAATAGTACAATCTTCATCTACTTTTGTACTTAAATCTTTTAATTTATTTTTTATCTTAGCTAATGTAATTATACCCTTGTACTTATCACTTAAATCTTTAGATATTAATTCCAACGTAATACCTTTTTTATATTCATAGTTGTTTTTACCAATTTTAACATTTATGTTACACATAAAACTCCCTCCTACCTATAATCCTTTAATTATAAATTAGAACGATTTATATTATATAAATCGTTCTAATAATTTAACAGATTCATCTATATTTTCATGTCCTACTTCAATAATAATAAACTTAGGTTTTAAATTTATTAAATCCTCTATATTATCTAAGTTTAATTTCCCTTTTCCAATTTGAAGGTGAGAGTCTTTAATCCCATCATTATCACTTAGATGAATTAAATTTATTTTATGTCTTAGGCTTACTATAAAATCATCTTTATTTATTAAATTATGTCCAGTATCATAACAAAACTCTACATTAGATATGCTATTAAATATATATTCAAATTCATAGCTTGTTGTTCCTACATTACAGATATCTCCCCCATTACTATATGTATTTTCTATGAAAACATCACTATCTATATCTAATTTTTTTAAAAATTCAATAGTATTATCTAAATATTTTTTTTTATTTTTTTCATATCTAGTTTTTATAACATAACCTAAGTGCATGTTAAAATACTGTATATCCATGTTTATCAGATTATTTTTCATCTTTATTATAAATTCTATCCATGCTTTATTTATATACTCTATATTTTCACAAGTATTAAGTTCCATAGGAAGATGTATTCCTAAACTTATATTATTTAAATTAAGTTCACTAGCATAGATTAATAACTTTTCACATTCATTTAAATTATCAATTCCTAGTTCTATATGATTTATACAAGTATTCCTTTTACAAATCTCTATAGCCTTGTCCATTTCATGAATTAATGCTGATATTCCTATTTTCATATCTGTACTCCTATGAAACTTTTCCTATTTTGTCAAACGGCAATAATCTAATCATAACTTTACCCATTATGTCTTTTTCATTTACCAATCCTACTTCAGGATCTCTACTGTCCATACTATTTTCTCTGTTGTCACCCATCGCAAATATATATCCTTTTGGTATAGTCATATCTATATCGCCTTCTGTTTTTTCTCCGTGTATATATTTTTCATTCTGAAGCTTTCCATTTAGATAAACTTGATTATTGGTAATTTTTATATGATCTCCAGGTAATCCTATAACTCTCTTTACTAAATCTTTTTCTTTTCCATTTGATTGTAACAGATCAGTCTTGAAAACTATTATATCACCTCTTTGAGGTTCTTTGTGGTTATATGCAACTCTATTCATTACTAAATAATCTTTTTCTTCTAATGTAGGATACATTGATGATCCCTGCACTAGTGTTGGTCTAACAAAATGAGTTATTACAAGAGCTATTACTAGCGAAGTAACTATTATTTTTATCCATTCGATTATTTCCTTTTTAATGTTTTTGCTCAAATTCATCATCTCCTCTATATTCTACATACCTAGACAAAAGCTCTATGATTATATCATTTATATATTCATACTTTTTAGTATTTATCCCTAAATCCAGTAGTTCACAGGCTTTAATTAAATCATTTACAACTTCCATAGGACTTCCATATATTTCTTCTATATCTTCTCTGCTAACACCTCTAAAACCATGTCCTACAGGACTTTCATTTCTTAATCTTATTAAATTTTCAAGTTTTTCTCCATTTAATATTTCTAGAACTCTATCCATTCGCTTTGTTTGTTTAAGATATTTTTTTATATACTGAGTTACACCATGTATTAGATTACCATTATATATATTATACTTCTTTTTAAGAGTGTATAGTATATTTTTCTTAGATACCATATTACCATGCATTGATACTGTATACTTTTTATTTTCCTTTGTATTAACAAATATATATTTAAATAAAGCTTCCTTTAATCTATATAATCTTCCTAAAAAATCTATATATTCTTCATTAACTATTTGTATTTTTATATTTTCTATTAGTTCCGATAATATATCATCTGGTTCTCCTACATTTAAATTTTTCAAATTTACTATAAGGTTTGTTATCTCTTTTCTTTCCAACATCGATTCACTTAAACTTTGAGCATATTTTAATGAATTTTTAAAATCAAAATTAGTAGCATATTTACAAGAATTTAGTAATATATATAAATCTCCACTTTCTATCCCTGCTTCAATTAATATATCTAATACCCCATCATAATCATATCTGTTCAAAAACTTACATATAACTAATTCTTGGCTTTTGTTTATATAACTCATTTGATCACTCCTATTAATTAATATTTTATTTTCTTCGTTTACGCTTTTTTAATCTTATAAATCTTCTTCTTGCATAATCTGTGTATTCATCAAATTTATCTAAATTTATTTTCCATAAATATATTAAATAAATCAAAAATACAACAGTAGACCAACTTGTTTTTAACATTAATAAAAAATCAAATAAGCCATGAAGTATTACAGGAATCAACATTACATTTAATAAATAAATTTTCTTAATATTCATTTTTTCTTTGCTGAATTTATATATAGATAAATAATACCCCATAGTTATCGAAAACATTATATGCGCAGGTATGGATATTATAGCTCTACTTAATCCCACTTCAAATACATTTAAATAGCTTTCTCCAAAAATGTAGATTATATTTTCTATCGTAGCAAATCCTAAAGTTATAAAAATACTATATACTATACCATCAAGTTTTTCTGTGTAGTATTTACTTTTTAATGTATAACTTATAAGTACAATAGCTTTTAATATTTCTTCCGTAAATGCTGCAACTATAAATGCAATATAAAGTAAATTTAAATATTCATTATCAATATTAATCTTAATTAACATATCTTCTATTATGATTGCAGGAATACTTATCAGTGTACCAATAAAAAAAAGTTTCCCTAAAAATCTTATAGGTTCCTTTTCATACTTATCTTTGATATAAGCCCAAATTAAAAATGTTAAACTAGGAGCTATAGATATAATCAATAAATCAACTTTCATATTATTTTTACCTTTCTTATTAATTAGCCTTAATTTATATTATTTCCAAATCTCTTAACAAAATAATCTAATTCTTCATACTATATATTAATAACATCATTATAATGAGAAAGGAGTTTTTTTATGCAAGATGGTTTCTTAACTGTTAGCGTAGTAGATAGTTCTAATAACTATCCAATCGTAAATGCTTCTGTTAATGTTTATTCAATAGGAGATGATAATCAAGTTTCAAAATCTATTTATCAAAATTTAAAGACTAACATTTCTGGTCAAATTGTAGGACTTAATTTAGAAGCTCCAGATTTAATATTTTCGCAACAACCAAGTGACGTTAGACCATATAGTCAATATACTGTTGAAGTTATAAAAGATGGATATGAAACAATATTAATAAACGGAACTCAAGTTCTAGCTACAGTTATAGCTCAACAAAATATAAGGATGAATCCTAAACAAAGAAGTAAAATTTCTTATTCTAGACAAAACGAAATAATTATAGATATAGGAGAGCATACTTTATGGGGTAACTACCCTCCTAAAATACCAGAAAGTGATCTAAAACCAATACCTCCTCCAACTGGTTTTGTAGTTTTAGATAATCCTGTTGTTCCAGAATTTGTAGTTGTTCATGATGGATTGCCTGAAAATAAAAGTGCAACTAATTATTGGGTTTATTTTAAAGATTATATAAAAAATGTAGCTTCTTCCGAAATTTATTCAACATGGTCTACAGAAACTATTTTAGCCAATGTTGTAGCTATAGTATCATTTACTCTAAATAGAGTGTTCACAGAATGGTATAGAAGTAAAGGTTATACCTTTACTATTACTTCTACAACAGCATTTGACCATAAATATATTCACGAAAGAAATGTATTTGATACAATAAGTGTCGCTGTTGATGAGGTATTTAATACCTTTATAAAAAGACCTGCTACAGCTAGACAGCCCTTATTAGCTCAATATTGTGACGGAGTTAAAAGCAAATGCCCAGGACAAATGACTCAGTGGGGAAGTAAAGACTTAGGAGATCAAGGTCTTAGTTATGAAGAAATTTTGAGATCTTTTTATGGAGATGGAATAATATTTGAAAAAGCTCCTGTTGTAAGCGGTGTTCCTGTGTCTTTCGGGGGAGAAGTTTTACAAATAGGTTCTAAAGGTAAAGATGTAAAAACTATTCAAAATCAATTAAACGCAATTTCAAAAGCATATCCTGCTATCCCAAAAATCAAAGAAGATGGTGTATATAATGATGCCTTAGCTAATTCTGTTAAGGAATTCCAACGTATATTTGGTCTTCCTCAATCAGGTTCTGTAGATTTTAAAACTTGGTATGAGATATCTAGAGTTTACGTTGCCGTTACAAAAATAGCTTCATTAAATCCAACAATTTAATTTTAATATTTAAATAGTGTAGCAATATTGCTACACTATTTAAATATTCCTATATATTTTTCATTCAAAATATGACTTATACTATTTATATCTATGCTAAATTCAGGTATACCTGCTGCAAATGGAGCTATTTCATACAAATCAAAATATATTACTATCTTATTATCCTCTATATAAAATTTTTGATTATTTGATATACCTTTAAAACTATACTCTTGTTTATTTTCTTTAATTTCCTCTCTAATAATACTGTTTATAACTTTTTTATAATCTGCATTTTCCTTGAATAGATCTTTTAATTTTAAATCTTTACCATCTTCTACATATATATTATATGATTTATTTTCATAAAATCCATGTGCCCCTCCGCTATATTGATAATATTTAGTGAGTATGCTTAGCATATTATCACTATTCTTTTTTACATCAAAAGTAATATTATATATATATGGTTGTATATATTCTTTAGGTGTATTTGAAAGATATGCTTTGGCATCTTCTTCCACTGCATAATATGAATTCATTATGTCATTTTTTATGATATCGTTTATATTTTTTTCAATATCCTTATTTTCAGTTATTAATATTGGAATATTTATTATGCTATTTATATATTCAGTATTTTTAGTTATAGTTTGAGTATCAATTTGGGCTACTATTGGACTAGTATCTAATGACTTTACCTTTTTTACAAAAGCAGTTGCAGGTATTTTGAACTCATAAATTTCTTTTCTGTCGCTTATTTGATATGGATTAAAATATATTCCTATTCCTTCATTAGTTATATAATAATTAGTATATTTATCTATAACTATTTTTTCTTTGTTTATATCAATATTATTAACATCTATTTTGTTTAATATATAATTTTCTAAAATATATTTATAATCATCATTATTTTTTAAAAAATTATCTATATAAATTCTTTGTCCTGTCTTTAAATCAAATACATAACTATCCTTAATTCTTTCATATTTTTTATCTTTTATATATACATCTTTATAGATTATTATATTTATTACATTTTTATCTTCAAAAGCTATATGATAATTTATACTTATCTTATCATCTCTATTATTAGATACAATATCCCTTTGTTGTTTTTTTAAATTAATAAATTGATTTATATTTTTTCTTATATATGTATTCATATATCTTTCTATTTTTTTATCTTCATATTCTACAACAGGCATACTAACTATAAATTTAATTCCATCATACTCTATAATAGATTTATCTTCTTTTACTTTTACAGATTTAAATCCCTGAATTATAGATGTTTTTAAGTTATTAAAATGACTTTCCCTTGTAGCTTTTGTAGTTATATTTATTGTAAAAATCATTACGGTGGTAATAGCTATTAAGAATATAATTTTTTTTATATGAGCCATAATATATTCCTCCTAAGTTATGATATTTATATATTTTCTGACTATATATAAAAAAATATTATACTTATATTATGGAAATCTCTTCATTATATTCAAATAAAAGCCTTAAAGTAATTTTACTTTAAGGCTTTATTAATTATTTTCCTAATATTCTGTTTATCTGTTGTTTATATGCGTCAGCCTTAGCTCCATATATTACCTGGATCCCTTTTCCAACTTCCATAACCCCAACAGCACCTAATGCTTTAAATTTATCTTTTTGTACTTTAGATGTATCTTTAACTTCTACTCTTAATCTAGTTATACATGCATCTACTGAAACTATATTTGATTCTCCACCTAATGCTTCTAATACATATGGAGCATTTTCTTCGATTTCACTATTTCCTGATTTACCACCTTTTCCAGCTTGGTAATCAGCTTTTGTATATAATTTAGTTTCTTCTTCATTTTCATCTCTACCTGGAGTTTTTAAGTTAAACTTAAGTATTAAGAACTTGAATAAGAAGTAATAAACTACTGCATATACAGCTCCAACCATTATAACTTTTAACCAGTTAGTTGGTACTCCTGCTCCTGCTGGAAGTATTCCAAATAATGAGAAGTCTATAAATCCTCCAGAGAATGTCATTCCTATAAATACATTTAGTAAATCCATTAATAAGAATGATATACCTGCAAGTACACAGTGTACTGCGTATAATACTGGTGCAACAAATAAGAATGTAAATTCTAATGGTTCAGTTATACCAGTTAAGAAAGATGTAACTGCCGCTGATAATAATAAACTTCCTACTATTTTTTTCTTACTTGGAGCAGCTGTATGATACATTGCTAATGCTGCTGCAGGTAATCCAAACATCATGAATGGGAATTTACCAGCCATAAATCTTGTTGTTCCTGCAACTATTTTAGACATAGTCTCTGGTGAAGCACCTACTAAGTCTTGCATGCTTCCTAATTGTGCGAAGTATGCATAGTTTGCACCTTGAACTGTTTGCCAAGCACCATCTATTAAAACATGTCCATCCACAAAAGAACCAAACCAGAATGGTGTATAGAATACATGATGTAATCCAAATGGTATTAATGATCTTTCTATTAATCCAAAGAAGAATGTTCCTATTAATCCTGCGTTATTAACTGCTAGTGCTACATATGCTATTCCATCTTGAACAAATGGCCATATATATGCAAGTATAGCTCCTACAACTGCCATAGCTACTGAAACTACTATTGGAACAAATCTTGATCCTGAGAAAAATCCAATAACTTGTGGTAATTGTATATTGTAATATTTATTGTGTAATGTAGCTGTAACTATACCAGCTATAATACCACCAAACACCGACATGTTAAGCGTATATATTCCTAATGTTGAAGTTACATATGTTGCATATTGAGCTGGAGTACTATCTGGAGTTATAACACCTAACTGTGTAACTCCTAGTCCTAGTAATACACTTATAACTTTATTCATTATTAAAAATCCAAATACTGAAGCAAGTGCAGATGTACCTTTATCTTCTTTTGCAAGACCAATAGCAGTACCTACAGCAAATAGAAGTGGTAAATTCCCAAATACTATATCTCCTACACCTTGCATTATTTTTAATATTACTGTAATCGCTGGAATTGATACAAAACCTATAAGCGGTTGATATATAGCTGGTGCATTATCAAGTGCCGCTATATTAAGCAACGCTCCCCCAACACCAAGTAATATACCTGCAACAGGTAATGCTGCAATTGGAAGCATTATTGCTTTACCGATTCTTTGTAAAAACTGAAGCATTTTATAATTCCTCCTTATTAATCCTAAGATAATTAATTAAATTTTCATACGTTATTACTATGATAAATAAAAAAGAGCTAAAATATTCATATTTTCGCGTATTATAAAATAATCGCGTAAATAAAAATATTTTAGCTCTTGCCTGCTTTACCAGTAACACGCTATTTATTGTATAATTGAATTATATCATGTAAATTATGGCTTGTAAACAATTTCCCGACTTTTTTCTACATAGTTTTTTTAGTTTTTGTCATCAATCTATCTATATGTAATGCTATAAACCCCATTTCACCTTCATTTAACTCTATATAATAATTTAATTTTAAATATTGACATAATAATTCAGATATTTTATATGAATTTTTCAATTTTTCTTTTATATGATCTAATAACATATTTTCTTCATATATTCCTTTAACAGCTCTATTAATAGCTAGTCTTAAATGTATTATAAGTCTATTATAATATATTGAATCTTTGCATATATTTATATTCAACTCTTTTTCTAAAAAATCTATTGCCTCTTTAATTATTATAGCTTGTTTAGCACTATCTACTACTTTAGTCTTATTTAATATTCCATTTATATGCATAGTAACAAAAGCCACTTCATCTTCAGTTAATTTTATATCTAGAGATTCATTTATAAACTCAATTATTTTTCTAGCTAAATCCCATTCGTACTCATATAAAGTTTTTAATTCTGATTTGAATTGGTTTTCCAAATATATATTGTCATAATATCTTTCTATTGCAAATATTATATGGTCTAGTAAAGCCATATGAGATTTATCATTAATATCTAACGCTATACTACTATCTAGTGTAGATAAACTTTCAGTAGCCACTCCAATATAACTAGGATTAATCGTACGGTATAATTCCTCTAAATTCTTATATCTTTCTTCATTTATAACAAATATCTTTTCAACTTTATCTACGTCCTTAAAAATTGAATTTACAGGTGCTTTAAATCCAATTCCATTACCTACTAAAATATATTCTTTGTTTTTATTTTCTTCTACACACAAAATAACATTATTATTAAAGCTTTTTAAAATTCTATACATATATTCCCTCCTCGGCCATAGATTATATGAGAATCTGCTTAATTACTATTTTACCTTATATAATATACAATATTCCATACTTTAAGTATATAAATTTGATTATTTAAGCAATAAATAATCATAATATTTAAATATTTGTCTAAAATGCCTTTTTAAGTTTAATGTAAATCTAATTTAATATTTTATTTTCATTTTTCTTTTTTTAGGGTATAATATGCATTAGATATATACATAACTTTTTAACAATCTTGTTAAAAGTTAATTTTCTTATGGAGGTTTTTAATATGTTAGTTTCAGCTAAAGAAATGTTAAACAAAGCTAGAGAAGGTAAATATGCTGTTGGTCAATTCAACATAAACAACTTAGAATGGACTAAAGCGGTATTACTTACAGCTCAGGAAAACAATTCTCCAGTTATATTAGGGGTATCTGAAGGTGCTGGTAAGTATATGGGAGGATATAAAACTATAGTTGGTATGGTTAATGGAATGTTAGAAGAATTAAATATAACAGTTCCGGTTGCCCTACATTTAGACCACGGTAGTTATGAAGGAGCTTTAAAAGTAATAGAAGCAGGATTCTCTTCTGTTATGTTCGATGGTTCTCACTACTCTATAGAAGAAAATATAGCTAAAACAAAAGAAGTAATAAAAATTGCTCATGCTAAAGGAATATCTGTAGAAGCAGAAGTTGGATCTATAGGTGGAGAAGAAGATGGTGTTGTTGGTGCTGGTGAAATCGCTGACCCTAATGAATGTAAATTAATAGCTGATTTAGGTGTTGATATGTTAGCTGCTGGTATAGGTAATATACATGGTCAATATCCATCAAATTGGGCAGGTTTAAACTTTGATGCGCTAGAAGCTATAAGTAATATTACAGGAGATATGCCATTAGTTTTACATGGTGGAACTGGTATACCTGCTGATATGATTCAAAAAGCTATATCTTTAGGTGTATCTAAGATAAATGTTAACACTGAGTGTCAATTATCTTTTGCTGCTGCAACTCGTAAATATATTGAAGAAGGCAAAGACTTACAAGGTAAAGGTTTCGACCCTCGTAAAGTTTTAGCTCCAGGATTTGAAGCTATAAAAGCGACTGTTAAAGAAAAAATGGAATTATTCGGTTCTATAAACAAAGCTTAATAATATAAATTTAAAAGCTATCTCAATTATTGAGATAGCTTTTTTAATTGCTTATAAATTAATTTTTCTTTTTTAATTTAACTATAGTCTCTACATGAGGCGTATTAGGGAACATATCCATTAACTTAACTTTTTCTACTTCATATCCATATTTTTTAAACTCTACTAAATCTAAAACTAAAGTTTTAGGATTACAAGATATATAAACTATCTCTTTAGAATTAAATCCTGATATATCTCTTATAGCATCTTTGTGTACTCCTGGTCTTGGTGGATCTACTATTATTATATCTGGCTTAGCTTTTAACTTATTTACAGTCTTTGCAACATCCCCTGCTATAAATTCACAATTAGTTATTCCATTTAATTTAGCATTCTTATTAGCTGATTCAACAGCTTCTTCTATCAACTCTATCCCATAAACTTTTTTAGCTTTTTCAGCCATAACCTGACCTATAGTTCCCGTTCCACTATATAAGTCAAATACTACTTTATCATTATGTTCTCCCACAAACTCTCTAGCTATTTTATATAATTCTTCTGCACCCTTAGTGTTTGTCTGGAAGAATGAAAATGGAGATATTTTAAATTTAAGACCTAAAACCTCTTCTTGTATATAATCTCTTCCATGTAACACGATTAACTTATCACAACTAACTGTATCTGCTAAACCATCATTTATAGTGTGTAATATACTAACTATTTCAGATTTTAAATTTAGTGCTAATAACATATCTTTATAATCTGCCATATCAAAATCTTCTTGAGATGAAGTAACTATATTAACCATCATTTCATTAGTATTTATACCTTTTCTTACTACAAGATTTCTTAAATATCCCTTGTGACTCATATTTCTATAATAAGGAAGTTTATTTTCATTGAAATATTCAACTGTAGACGTTAAAATTTGTATAAAATCATCATCTACTAAAAAACATCCATCAACAGTTATTATATCTATATGTTTGCCTTTTTTATGTAATCCTAAAGTCAAAGGCCCATCTTTCATTTCATCACCAAATGTATACTCCATTTTATTTCTATACTCTTTAGTTTGAGGACTTTTCTCTATTCCTTGGAAATTAAATCCTAATATATCTTGAGCTAAAAATAAATCCATAACTTGTCTTTCTTTTATCTCAATTTGCTTTTCATATGGAATTGATAATATACTACATCCACCACATTCATTAAAATGTTTACATGTATTTTCTGTTTCTAGCGGTGAACTTTCTAGTAACTCCATAAGCTTTACATCCGCTTTTCCACTTCTAGTTTTTTTAACTGAGGCTTTAACTTTTTGTCCAGTTATTCCACCTTTCATATGGATATCTCTGTTTCCTAAACGGCTTACAGAAGTTCCTCCAAACTCCATTTTATCTACTTCAAACTCTATTATATCTCTTCTTTTCAATGTTTTTCCCTCCGTATTTAATACTATCTTT
Source organism: Paraclostridium sp. (assembly GCF_051657365.1). NCBI lineage: Bacteria > Bacillati > Bacillota > Clostridia > Peptostreptococcales > Peptostreptococcaceae > Paraclostridium > Paraclostridium sp. Next base: position 3,064 of record NZ_JBOFKN010000038.1, on the reverse strand, counting down.
GTTCTATAAGTTTTACTTCTTCTTCTGTTAGCTCTCTATATTCACCTAATTCAAGTTCTTCATCTAGCTTTAATCTACCCATAGATAATCGCTTTAGATAAGTAACTTTTTTACCTACACTTTCAAACATTCTCTTAACTTGATGAAACTTTCCTTCATGAATAGTAAGCTCTATTTCAGAACTTTCTCCACTTTTAAGAATTACAAGTTCTGCTGGCATAGTATCATATCCATCATCTAATGTTACTCCTTGTTTAAATGCGTTTATATCTTCTTCAGTTACAATTCCATCTATTTTTGCATAATAAGTTTTTGGAACATGACTCTTTGGAGATAATACTCTGTGTGATAACTTTCCATCATTAGTTAAAACTAACAATCCTTCTGTATCTTTATCTAATCTTCCTACTGGAAATGGTTCAAATGCTAAAGATTTTTTATCTATTAAATCAAGTACTATTGGATCATATTTATCAAAAGTAGCTGATATATATCCATCTGGTTTATTTAACATTAAATATATAAATTCTTTATAATTGATAGTTTCTCCATTAAATGTAATAATATCGTTATCTGTATCCACTTGAATTCCTGGATTACTTTCAATTGTATTATTAACAGTAACAAGACCTTTTTTACAATCCCTTTTTATCTCCGCTCTACTTCCATATCCTAAATTTGAAAGTACCTTATCTAAACGTTGTTTTTTAGCCATAAGTTTTACCTTCCTTTTAGAAATGTTCTCCATTTTCATAGTACTTTTCTTTTTCGAATACAGTAAATGCTAAATCCATACTTTCTATATCCAAATTTTTTCTTATACTATCTGTTATTATTTTAGCTACTACATCTTGAATTTCTTGCCCTCTATCAAACCATGCAACTTCTATAAATGGATATACATCTACTATTTTTCCATCTCTTATAGCTACTGATTTTATACACTCTATTTCAAAGTAATCTCTTGGACACTTTACCGCTTCAACTAAATCATCTATCATTTTTTTACTTACTTTACATATATCATTTTCATGTATTCCTCTTATTTTTATTTGTGGCATTTTTCTCATCCTTTCTTTGAATTCTGTTCATATTATATATAAATATTATTATACTTTTAATTTTTCATTATTACAATTTAACTCTAATTAATATTACATAAAAATAGGGCTATCTCAAATATTATTTGTTTTGAGACATCCCTTTTAAATTTTTAATTTCTTAACTGTAAAACTTAGATGCTCCATTTAACTGTTTTTTTCCTAATATCTCAGTTAAGCTAGTAAGAGATGCTATCCCTATTTCTTTAAAGCTTATTACAAATACCAATTTAAAATCAGTAAATGTTTCGTCAATACTATAAACATTAAAGAAACATCTTATATCATCATTTAAGTACTGCTCTCTTAAATCTGATTCTATTTCATCTGTTGCATCTTTTACAAAAGCTCTTACATCTTCAAATAAAATTTGAATATCATCTAGTGTAGCATCTTCACCTAATTCTTCTAGTAATTCATTTATTTCATCTATAGAAAATATATTTTCATCTAATTGGCAATCAAAAGCCATTATATTATCCTCTTTTATATTATCTGATATATCTTGAACGCTAGTAAAATCTTCACGATTACTAAGCATAATTTTTACATCTTTACTATTTATATTTAAAATCTTTTTATTTTGATTTAATTTTACTTCTATCAATTATTTACCTCCCCCCAACTTAACTATTTATTTTACAGTTAACAAAAACTCTTTTATATCATTCCAATTGCTTACTCTTATTATATTTTTATTTTCAATATCTTTATTATAATTATTGTCTATCAATAATACAGTCAGACCTTCTTCTGCTAATTGAATAGCATTACTTGGATTATCTTCTATAAAAATATTACATTCTAACTCTTTAGCTTTATTGACTTTATAGTCACTACCTAGTAAGTGAACCGCTATATCTCCTAGCTCATTCTCTTTTAGCCATATTTTTGTTATATCGCTTAAATGTTCACTTCTAGCTGTTACAAAGTATAAATTATGATTTTCATATAAATCTTTTATTACTTCTCTAGCTCCTTCTACAACTTTAGCTTCTTTGTATGCATGTATATAATCTGTATGAAAAGATTTTAGTAAATCATCTAATTCTACTTCGTATAGTTCCTCTAATTTATGTGTTCTACATTCATCTTCTGTTATTTGTTTACTATACATATCATTTAAATACGGAATAAAATGATATGGGTTTGTTATTGTTCCATCTATATCTATACATATATTTAATTTCATGTTCTCTACCTCCATGCAATACCTTTATATTTATATAATCAAAACATTATATCATAATACATACTATAAATCAAAATGACACTATTTTAGTATATGTAAATAAAACAAAAAAGCTTGTAAAGTACAAGCTTTTTATAAAATGTTTAACGTAGAACATTTTTATAATGATTTCATAGAATCTAAAAATTTTCCAATTTCTATATCAGATAGTCTCAAATATTCTTTTATTTGACTTATATATTTTAAATTTTTTGTTTTTAACAAATTTTGTCCCGATTCCATAGCTTTTCCTCTTAAAATATATGCTTTTTGAACATATATTTTTGCATCCATTAGTTTTTGTGTACGTTCATCAGTTGAAAGTTGCGGAACATCTATAATTTCATATGTTTTAACTACTTCTTCACACATACGCTTTGCATAATTAACATCTTTTATTGAATCCTTTATGGAACTGGAACTAATATCAATTTTTTTCACATCAGGAATACATTCTCTCATCGGAATTAAAGCTTTTCTTTCTATCTTATAAATTTTTTCTTTAAATGCTTTTATAGTTTCTTCTTCATTAGTTTCCTTATATTCAATTTTTTCTTCACTTTCAATTGGATTTTCTTTTTCACTATCTACATTTTTATTTATAGTTTCTAAATCATTATTTTTACGTATAACTTCATCTTCTTTAATATCTTTATGCTTTATTTGTTTCTCATATTTTTCATCAAATGCATAATTTCTGTTATCTAATATACTTTCAATCTTATTTAGTGTA
>NZ_JBOFKN010000037.1:0-10764 GCF_051657365.1 Paraclostridium sp. | reverse complement strand
ATTTTAAATGCTGTATCTATAGCAACTTTACAAATATTTTAAAAAGTAAAGGATTATAATATGCAACTATTAAATGAATATATAAATTATATAAAATCTGTTAGAAAATTAACTACAAATACAGTTAACTCTTATTTTATAGATATAAAAAAATATTTAGCATACATAGAAAATAAAAATATTGACTTATTTGATTCCACAGAAAATGATATAATAAGCTATATAATAGAACTAGAAAAAATAGATGTATCAGCATCTACTATTTCTAGAAGTATATCATCTATAAAATCTTTTTATGAATATTTATTTTTGAATAGGTATATTGATTGGAATGTATCTAAAAACATAAAAAAACCTAAAATAGAAAAAAAAGAAATAGATATTTTGACAGAAGAAGAAATAGAAGCTTTACTTAATTTTGATGAACTTAAAAATCCTAAAAATATTAGAGATAAAGCTATTTTTGAGGTTTTATATGGGACAGGAATGAAAGTGACAGAGCTTATAGAATTAGAACTTGAAGATGTAAATATTGAGTTTGGATATATTTGTTGTAAATCTGGGAAATATCCTAGAGTGATTCCACTAGCGAAAACTACAAGTAAATATATTGATAAATATTTACGAGAATCAAGATGTGAAATTTTAAAATCTAACTACGGGGAAAAGGCTTTATTTATTAGTTCTAATGAAAGTAAGTTTACAAGACAAGGACTTTGGAAACTTATAAAAAAACATGCACATAAGGCAAATATAAATAAAAACATAAATCCGACTATACTTAGAAATTCATTTGCTATACATTTGATAAATCAAGGTACAAATATAGCTGTAGTTAGTAAAATATTAGGTAATACTAATTTAAGTAGTTTACAAAACTACTTAAATTGTATAGATAAAAATATAAGACAAGAACTAAAAGAGAAACATCCTAGAAAATAAACTAACATGTAGGAGGCAATTTTATGAATAGAGTTATATGGATGATAATTGACAGTGTTGGAATAGGCGCTCTTCCTGATTCTGAAAAATTTGGAGATGTAAATGTAAACACTTTAGGTAATATAGTTAAAGCACATAAAGATATAAAAATACCTAATATGATAAATCTTGGATTAAGTAATATAGAAGGTATAGATACTTTAGAAAGCATAAATGAACCATTAGGAGTATTTGGACGAGCTAGTGAAGTATCTAAAGGTAAAGATACAACTACAGGCCACTGGGAAATGACTGGGGTTTTAGTTGAAACTCCTTTTAAAACCTATGAAAATGGATTCCCAAAAGAAATAATAGATGAATTTGAAAAACGAACTAATAGAAAAGTTATAGGTAACAAACCTGCATCTGGAACAGCTATATTAGATGAACTAGGAGAACAACAAATGAAAACTGGAGAAGTTATTGTATACACTTCAGCAGATAGTGTATTCCAAATAGCGGCTCATGAGGAGATTATACCTTTAGATGAATTATATAAAATGTGTGAAATAGCAAGAGAAATAATGATGGGAGAAAATGCTGTAGCTAGAATTATAGCAAGACCTTTCATAGGAAAACCAGGATCGTTTGAAAGAACTTCTAATAGAAGAGACTACTCTCTGAGTCCATTTGAAGATACTGTATTAGATACTATAAAAAAATCTAAATTAGATGTAATAGGTGTTGGAAAAATAGAAGATATATTCAATAAGCAGGGAATAACTGAGGCTATACACACTAAAGATAATATGGATGGTGTAGATCAAACTATAAATTATATGAAAAAAGATAACAATGGGCTGATATTTACTAACTTAGTAGATTTTGACTCTAAGTATGGACATAGAAGAGATGTAAATGGATATAAAAATGCATTAGAAGAATTCGATGCTAGAATACCTGAAATATTAGAAAATATGAAAGATGATGATATATTAATTATAAACTCAGACCATGGAAATGATCCTACATATAAAGGTACAGATCATACCAGAGAATATATACCTATATTAGTTTATGGAAAGAGTTTAGTTAATGGATATGATTTAGGAACAAGAACTAGCTTTGCAGATATAGGTGCTACTGTAGCAGATATATTAGGAGTAGAACTTCCGAAGAATGGAATAAGTTTTAAATCTGAAATTATTAAATAGGCAACTAGACGGAGGATTAAAATGAAAAATTTATATGATAAAATACAAGAAAGTACAAAATATATAAAATCAAAAATAGGAGAAATTCCAGAGATAGGACTTATACTGGGTTCTGGATTAGGGGTATTAGGAGATGAAATTCAAAATCCAGTAAAAATTAAATATGATGAAATACCTAATTTTCCCGTTTCAACAGTAGAAGGACATAATGGACAATTAGTTATAGGTGAATTACAAGGTAAAACTGTAATAGCTATGCAAGGTCGTTTTCATTTTTATGAGGGATATTCAATGGAATCAGTAACCTTCCCTGTTAGAGTTATGAAAGAACTAGGAGTGAAGACTGTTATAGTTACAAATGCAGCAGGAGGAGCTAATAAATCATTTAAGCCAGGAAACCTAATGATAATAAAAGACCATATAAACTTTAGTGGACATCATCCATTAATAGGGCCTAATGATAGTAGATTAGGGGTAAGATTCCCAGATATGTCAACTGCATATACTCCAAAGTATATAGAATTAGCTAAAGAATGTGCTAAAGAATTGAATATAGATGTACAAGAAGGTGTATATACTTTCTTTAGTGGTCCAACATATGAAACACCAGCAGAAGTAAAGCTTGCTCAAATATTAGGATCAGATGCTGTTGGAATGTCAACTGTTCCAGAGGTTATAGTTGCTAGACACTCAAATTTAGATGTTATAGGTATATCTTGTATAACTAACATGGCTGCAGGTATATTAAATCAACCTTTAAACCATGAAGAAGTTATAGAGACAACACAAAGAGTTAAATCAGAATTCTTAAGCTTAGTTAAATCTATAGTTAATAAATTATAATCAAAACAACAAGTATGACTAAAACATAATGATATAAAGGAGAATAACTATGAGAATTTATGACATTATAAAGAAAAAAAGAGATAAAGAAGTTTTAACGAAAGAAGAGATAAATTTCTTTATAGAAAGATATTCTAAAGGTGAAATACCGGATTATCAAGCATCATCTCTTTTAATGGCGATATACTTAAATAAGATGAATAAAGAAGAAACGGCCTACTTAACAGAGGCTATGATGAATTCTGGAGAAGTTATTGATTTATCTGAGATAAATGGAATAAAAGTAGATAAGCATAGTACTGGTGGAGTAGGTGATAAGACAACAATAGCATTAGCGCCATTAGTAGCTGCTTGTAAAGCTCCTGTAGCTAAAATGTCAGGTAGAGGACTTGGACATACAGGAGGGACCTTAGATAAGCTAGAATCTATCCCAGGATTCTCAATCGAAATGGAACCAAGTAAATTCATAGAATCTGTAAATAAACACAATATAGCAGTATGCGGACAAACAGCATCTATAGCTGTTGCAGATAAAAAAATGTATGCATTAAGAGATGTTACAGCCACTGTTGATAATATATCTTTAATAGCAAGTAGTATAATGTGTAAGAAACTTGCATCAGGTGCAGATGCTATAGTTTTAGATGTTAAAACTGGAGATGGAGCATTTATGAAAACCATTGATGATTCATTTGCACTTGCAAAAGAGATGGTTGACATTGGTGACAATATGAATAGGGAAACAATAGCACTTATAACAGATATGGACGAGCCATTAGGATTTGCTGTTGGAAATTCATTAGAAGTTATAGAAGCTATAGAAACTTTAAAAGGAAGAGGACCTAAAGATTTCGTAATGCTATGTGAAACTTTAGGTGCATATATGTTAGTTTTAGCTAAAGTAGCTAAAGACTTTGAAGAAGGAAAAGCTAAAATACAAGAAGCTATAACTACAGGAAGTGCACTTGATAAATTAAGAGAATTTATAGAAAATCAAGGTGGAGATAGTAACGTTGTAGATGACTATAGTCTACTACCTCAAGCTAAAGAGGTAATGGAGATAAAGGCACCTAAAAAAGGATATATAAAAAAAATAGAAGCAGAAGAAGTTGGAGTATCAGCTATGATACTTGGTGCAGGTAGAGAAACTAAAGATGATGAACTAGATTTATCAGCTGGTATAGTTTTAACTAAAAAAGTTTCTGAATTTGTTGAAGAAGGTGAAATTATTGCATATATGCATTATAATAAGCTAGATAAGATAGATTCAGCTAAAGAAAGATTTTTAAATGCATATATAATAGATGATGAAAAAGTAGAATCAGGTAAACTTGTTTATGGGGTTGTTACTAAAGATAAAATTACAAAGTTCTAAAGATATGATTAAAAAAAGCCTAACGTGTGAAAAATAACGTTAGGCTTTTTATTTAGTTTCGACAATCTTATTGAAAATTTTCATGCTTAGATTTATAATATAAAGGATATAAATATGCATAAGGAGTAGATAACCCTATGAATTTTAGAAAGGTAAACTTAAAAGTTATAGCTATTATAACTGTACTTGTACTGGCCCTAATAGGGGGATATATATATATCCAAATAGGACCATACGATAAAAATAGTAAAAAGGAAATAATAGTAGAAATACCTAGTGGAGCAACTTTGACAGATGTTTCAGGTATTTTAAAAGAAAATAAACTTATAAAAAATAAAATACTATTTAAAGTTGTTGCTAAATTTAAACCAACTGAACATGGTGTAAAAGCTGGAAAATATTTATTGCGACAAAGTTATTCAAATTCTAAAGTATTAGATATTCTTCTTAGTGGAAAAATTTATAACGAAGGAATAAAAGTAACAATGCCGGAGGGTCTAACTTATAAAGAAACAATAAAATATTTAACAGATAAGGGTATAGGAAATAAAGAAAAATATGAAAAATTAATAAACAATCCTAAAGAGTTTTATAATGAGTTTAGCTTTTTAAATGAAGATGATATTAAAAGTTTAGAAGGATTTTTATACCCAGACACTTACTACTTTGAAAAAAATAGTACTGAAAAAGAAGTTTTATCAGAGATGCTAAAAAGATTTAATCAAATGTATACGGATAAATTCAAAGAAGAACAAAAGAAAAGAGGGTTAACTCTTCAGCAGGTAGTTAACTTAGCATCTATAGTAGAAAAAGAAGCTGTTTTAGATGAAGATAGACCAATGATTGCAAGTGTTTTTTATAATAGATTAGATATAGATATGCCGCTACAATCAGACGCTACTATACAATATATATTTGATGAAAGAAAAGGAAGAGTTATGTACAAGGATTTAAAAATAGATTCTCCATATAATTCTTATGTCAATAAAGGATTGCCACCTACACCTATATCAAATCCAGGTGTTAAATCTATAGAAGCGGTATTAAATCCAGCTACCAGCGACTATTTATACTTTGTAGCAACTGTAGATGGTAAGAATAATTATAGTAAAACTTATGAAGAGCATTTAAAACATGTTGAAAGTTATAAACAAGATAGAGATAAGTTAAACCAAGAAAAGTCAAAAAGTAAATAAAATATTTGTCCATAAAGGCAAAGGATTATCGCGATAAAACTTAATTAAGTATAAGAAGCGAGACTTTTGCCTTTTTTTAGGGCAACTCAAGGAGTTGAAAATATGAGCAATATAGTTGATGGTTTAGTGGAAGATTATATAAGAACTACACTAAAAGATAAAGATGGTTTACTAAAGGAATTAGAAGATTATGCAAAAGAACACAATGTTCCTATAGTTCATAAAGAAGTTTCAGATTTTCTTAAAGTATTATTAAAAATGCAAAAACCTAAAAGAATTTTAGAAGTTGGATGCGCTATAGGATACTCATCTATTTTATTTGCTACAGTATTAGATAAAGATGTTGAAATTATAACTGTAGAAAGAAATGAAAAGATGATAGAAAAAGCTAAGGAAAATATAAAAAGAGCTGGAATGGAAAATAATATAACTATACTAGAAGGCGATGCGGAAGAATTACTATCTCAAGTTGAAGGTGAATTTGATATGATTTTCCTAGATGCAGCTAAGGGACAATACAAGTTATTTTATGATATGGTAATAGATAAATTGAAAGTAGATGGACTTCTTATATCTGATAATATTCTTTATAAGGGTATGGTTGCTCATGATAGTTATGTTATAAGACGAAAGAAAACTATTGTAAAAAGAATGAGAAGTTATTTAGACTATATATGTAATTGTGATTATTTAGATACATCTATAATTCCTATTGGAGATGGAGTCACGCTTAGTTATAAAAAGAAAATAAGAGGTGATTTGAATGAATAAGGTTGAATTACTAGCTTCAGCTAAAAATTTAAATAGCTTAAAAATAGCTTTAGAAAATGGAGCAGATGCTGTATATATAGGTGGAGATTCTTTTGGAATAGATGCTATAACTAAAAAATTTTCTAGTGAAGATTTACAAAATGGAATTAAGTTTGCACATGAGAAATTAAAAAAAGTTTATGTAGCTGTAAATGTGATGCCGCATAATGAAGATTTCAAAGAATTAAAAGAGTATTTATTGAATCTTGAAAAATTAGATATAGATGGAATAATAGTTTCAGACCCAGGAGTACTTACTATAGTAAAAAATATTGTACCTAATATTAAAATTCATATGGGTCAACAAGCTAATGTAACTAACTATAATAGTGCGAATTTTTGGTATGAGCAAGGTGTTAAAAGGATAATAGTAACTAGTGAATTGTCTGTAGATGAAATAAGTATGATTAGAGCTAAGACTCCACTAGATATGGAAATAGAGGCATTTATACATGGACCTATATGCATATCTTACTCAGGAAGAAGACTTATAAGTAGTTATTTAGATGGAAAAGAAAATATAGATTATAGAGAAGGTAATAAAAAATATAATTTATTGGAAGAAAAAAGACAAGGTGAATATTACCCTGTATATGAAGATAATAAAGGAACATTTTTCTTTAATTCAAAAGATTTATGTATGCTAAAATATATACCAGAGTTTATAAAATCTGGAGTAACTAGCTTGAAAATAGATGGAAGATTACAAAATGATGAGTATTTAAAAACAGTTATAAAAGTTTATAGAGAAGCATTAGATGAATTTTATAAAAATCCTAACGGTTGGGAATTTAATCTTAGTTGGGTAGAACAAATTCAAGCTAAGAGTAATAGACCATTAACAAATGCATTTTACACAGGACAAGCTATGCCAGATGATTATGAGTAAACAACATACAAATAACACATCAAAGTTAATAGTATAAATAAAAAACTTTTAAGGAGAGAAAAGACATATGAAAAAAGAAAAAAAGACACTTATAATAGGTATTACAGGTGGAACAGGATCAGGTAAAAGTACAGTATGTAAATCTATAAAAGAAAGTATACCAGAAGAAAATATTGCTATACTAGAACAAGATGCATATTATAAAGATCAATCTCACTTATCATTTGAAGATAGATTAAAAACAAACTATGATCATCCTTTATCATTTGACAATAAGTTATTAATAAATCACTTAGATATGTTATGCAATGGAGAAGCTATAGAAAAACCGATATATGATTATGAACTACACACTAGGAATCTAGAAAAAACTATAACTACGGAAGCTAAAGATATAGTAATAGTTGAAGGTATAATGATATTAGAAGATGAAGAATTAAGAAATAAGTTAGATATAAAAATATATGTTGATACAGAAGATGACTTAAGAATATTAAGAAGAATACAAAGAGATATAAAAGAAAGAGGAAGAACAGTTGATTCTGTTATAGAGCAATATTTAGCAACTGTAAAGCCAGCACATGATCAGTTTATAGAACCATATAAGAAGTATGCAGATATAATAATACCTGAAGGTGGTCAAAATGAAGTAGCTATAGATATGGTAATAGCAAGAATAAAAACACAATTACATTAATTAAGTAGTATTAACCCCTTAGAAATTGTCAAGAATTACAATTACTAAGGGGTGATTTTATGTCTAGGAAAAAAAGTGTAATAAACTATACTAGTAAAAATAGAATGTATTTTGTATTTATAATATGTATATTAATTTATGGATTTCTTACATATAGATTAATAGATATACAATTGATAAATGCTAGTTATTATGAAAAATGTGCAAAAGAACAGAGTAATTCAACTTTAAAGTTAAGTTCTGGAAGAGGAACTATATATGATAGAAATAATAAAAAACTAACTGACAATAAAGTTAAAGATATAATTATAATACAAAAAGATAAAATAAGCGTAAATGAAGGATATACAGATCTTATACAGGATGTTACGGGATTAGCAAAATTTGAAATATACAAGAAGATCCAAGAAAATCCAACATCACCTATAGTGGAGTTAGAAATAAAAAATATTAATGATGATTTGAAAAAGAAATTAGAGAATGAAAATATATTAATAGATAAAAAAACATACAGATACTCAGATGAAAATTTACTAACTCACACTATAGGATATTTAGATAGTGATGATAACGCTGTAAGTGGAATAGAAAAAAGCCAAGATGCTATGCTAAAAAATAAAAATTTAGATTATGTAGAAGTTTTTAAAGCTGGTAGCTCGGGAAATTCAGGAAAGTATAAAAAATTAGGTGTTTTAAATGGAAGTTATAAAGTTAATGAAAATAGTTCAGAGGATAATCATCTGAAGCTTACTATAGACTATAACATACAAAAACAACTAGAAAATTTAGTAGATAATGAAGAAAATCCAAGCGCTGTAGTTATATCTGACGTTCAAAAAGGTGAAGTATTAGCTATTTCTTCTAGGCCTAATTATAATCAATATTCAGTAGAGGAATTTTTAAATGCATCTAATGGAGAACTACAAAATAGAGCTATAAGATATATGTATGCTCCAGGGTCAGTATTTAAAATTGTAGTTTTATATGCAGCTTTAGAAAACAACATAATCGATGAAACATACATGCACACATGTACTGGATCTGAGGAATATAATGGTAGAATTTTGAATTGTAATAAGTTAGAAGGACATGGATTATTAACTCTTGACCAGGCATTTGCAAATTCATGTAACACTGCATTTTTAGATATAGCACTAAAAGTTGGTAAGGAAAAAATTATAAAGGCTTCTAAAGATTTACATTTGAATCAAGAAGTAGGAATTGATATAAATGGAGAAAAAAGTGGGAAGTTAGAGGAAACCATAGATATAGTCAATTTATCTATTGGACAAGGTGAAATGATGTTTACACCACTTCAAGTAAATCAAATGACACAAGTTATTGCAAACAATGGAATATACAAACCTTTACGAATTTATGACAGTATTATAGATAATAAGAAAAATATAATTAAAAGTTTTAAAATTACAGAGGAAGAAGAAATATTATCTCCTTATACAATAACTAAGATAAAAGAGATGATGAAGTCTGTATCAAAAAATGGAACAGCTAAAGAGTTAGATGTACTAGAAAAAGGTAGTGGAGTTAAAACTGGGACAACTCAAGCTATAATAAATGTAGAAAATGAAGATAAGACAATAAAAAAACAAAAAATTTCACATGGATGGGTAACTGGTTTTTATCCAGAAGAAAATCCTAAGTATGCTATAACTATTATAATTGAGGGAACTCAATATTCTAGTAAATCAGCAGTACCTTTATTCAAAGAAATATGTGAAAAAATATTAAAATAAATTTTTTTATACAAGCAATTTTATCAGGCCACTTTCATATAATTTAAAATGACATGGAAGGAAGAAAGGGGTGGCCTGATTGACTATATTAAAATCTTTTGAAAAACCCTTAACTCCTGAAGAAGAGTATAATTATTTAACCAAATTGAAAATAGAAAAAGATGAATCAGCTAAGGAAGTTTTAATTGAAAGGAACATGAGATTAGTAGCGCATATAGCAAAAAAATACAATAATGCAAATGAGGACCAAGATGATCTTATATCTATAGGCACGATAGGACTTATAAAAGCTATAGAAACTTATAATGTAGATAAAGGAACAAGGTTAGCCACATATGCATCTAAATGTATAGAAAATGAAATACTGATGAATATAAGAACTAATAAAAAAAACAAAGTTCAAGTTTCGTTGCAAGATCCTATAGGAACGGATAAAGAAGGAAATGAAATAAGTTTAATTGATGTTTTAGGAACAGATATAGACCATATATTAGATCAAGTAGAACTTAAAGTACAGATAAGTAAATTATATGAAAAGCTAGAAAACATATTAACACCAAGAGAACGAGAAATTGTTCAGTTGAGATATGGTCTAACGACACTTGGATATAAAACACAAAGAGAGATAGCTCAAAAGCTTGATATATCCAGATCTTATGTATCTAGAATAGAGAAGAGAGCATTGAAAAAATTAAGAAAAGAGTTAAAGTCAGAAAAAAGCCTTAATTAAGGCTTTTTTTCTTTTTTGTGATTCAAGAAATGACAAAATATTTAGAAAGTATGTGCTAATATAATTGTAAATAGTAAACTATGGATAAAAGGTGGGAATATATGATTGATTATACAAGTAACATAGAGATAATCTTGGGTATAAACTTAATTATTATGACAGGTATACTAATAAATAGTATATATATAGGTTTTTTTGAAAAGTTCAAAAATATGAAATATATAAGTAGAATGTATTTCTTGGAGATTTTGATATATATAGGATTTATTTTAACGAAGGATAAATTTATAAGTATATATAAATACTTGATTTTTATTTATGTTTTGGCAAAGATA
>NZ_JBOFKN010000036.1:0-2376 GCF_051657365.1 Paraclostridium sp. | reverse complement strand
AACTTGCAAATAAAAATCTTATATCTATTTCATTTCCAATAAGAAAAACTCCTTTTGAAGGTAAACTTTCTAATTTAAGGTTATACTTTATTAAATATTCTTTTATTCTTTCTAAATCATAGTTTAACGTTCTTCTTGTGATATCTAATTCAATAAAACTATTACTTAATATCACTTTATTAGTAAAAAAAAGTTTTAATAAAATATAGTCTCTTCTTTCAATAGGACTAAATGGTGCATGTGATAATAAATCTTTTATTTTTAAAATTTCTTTCTCGTCGATATAAAAAATTTCATCCTCTTTCAGTATACCGTTTATATTATGATTGTGTAAAAAACTATTTACTGTATTTATATTCATTGTTATTGATCTTTTCTTTATTTTTAGAACTGTTTCTAACTCTGAATAACTGTATTTCTTTAAACTTAAAAACAGATTTAAAATATTCAATGATTTTTTATTTAAAAACATTTTTAGATAACACTTTTAGCCTTATTTTTCTATATTAAATTACTAAAAGTAAATCCTTTCACCCCTCTTCTTTAATTTTTTTATTCTTACTTAATAATAATTAAATAAAGATATGTTTAAAGAAAAGAGTCCTTCAAAACATATCTTATCAAATTTATTATATTTATAATTTTAATAATATACATGTTTTAATAGTATATCATTTTTCTCATATAAATAGAAGAACTTTTAATTATGCAATACAGTACATTTTTTTCAGTATTTCTTTGCAAATATACAAATATTAAATTTAAAGTATATAATGTTTAGTCAAATTTAAATTCAGGAGGATACTGTGATCAAAGTTTTATTTTTATTACTCATAATGAATATTTCTATTTTTTCTAAAACACTTAATACTGCAGTTATTTTAGAAAATAATGATGAAATATCAAATACTTACTTAAAAATTCTAAAAGATGAACTAACTAAAAATTTTGCTGGTACTAATTTTCAGCCGAATATAATGAAAGTTCTATATGTTGATAATCAAACTCTAGAAAATCAACTAAATTCTATTAATTTAGATAATAAAATTGATAGTCTTTTTATTTTAACTGATACTTCTATCGATAAAATAAAAAATTTAAACAAAAATAAATTTTATTCTGCACCTTTAGGTTTTGGAAAAAATTTAGAAAAATTACCAAATAATTTAAATTATATCTACAGTGACTTAGATTTAAAAAACTATCTTCAAATCTTTAATAATGTAAATGGAGTAAATGAAATTGATATTTTTATTTCAAATATAAGTGAAGCAAACATTACTAACTTATCTAAAAATATTAATATAAACAATTTAAAAATTAATATATATAAAGCTGATGAAAAAAAAATAAAAGAAAGTAAAAATCCTATATTTTTAATATCGTTCAATACAAATTTTAATAAATATGCTTATGTTGGTATTGATATGAAAAAGGAATTTTCAAAACGTATTAGAGCTGCATCATTAAATTATATGCTTTATAAAACTAACAATAGATTAGGTAAAGTCGTTGAAGTAAATGAACCTAGAGAAAATATCTTTTTTAATGGAGATTTAGCTAACAAACTTGGGCTGTATCCAAATCTTATTTTTTTACAAAATATTTCAAATTTAAAAACATCTGAAAAAGATAGAATTAAACTTACATTAAAAAATGCAGTTGAAAGAGCATTAAATTCAAATTTTTCACTTTTAAAATCTAAACAAGATTTAGAAACTAGTTCTTATAATGTGAAAATTTCTAATAGTTCAAGATTACCTCAGTTGAATGCAAATATGCAATATAATGCTATTGATAAAAGAACAAGTAATTTTAAGATGGGAGCTCCTACAAATAGTGTAAGCTCATATTTAGAACTTTCTCAAGTTATTTTCAATGATCAACTTAATGCTTCTGTTCAAATTGAAAAACTTGCACTTGATTCTAGTAGAAAACAATATGAACAGACAAAGTTAAATATTTTATATTATACAGCATCTACTTATGTCAATATACTTCAATTAAATGCTCAACTAGATATTCAAAAAAGTAACTACGCTCTTTTAAAAGAAAGTTTAGAGATTGCTAAATTAAATTATAAAGTAGGTGCTGGTGGTCTTCAAGATGTTTATAGACTTGAATCTGATGTTGCAAGTTCCTTAGCCAATATAGCTAATATCGGAAGTGAAATCAAAAATCAAGAGATTTATCTAAACACTCTTTTAAATTTACCAACAGATAATAGTTATAATTACGAGTCATTAAAAGATGTATCTACTTATTTTGTTTTAAGTGATTCATTCAATAAAAATTTTTCATATGGATCTGATAAATCTAAAAAGATAGAAAATTTTCTCGTTCAAGGAGCTATTTCAAATTCTAACTCTTTAGCAT